>JBPOJC010000047.1:0-2893 GCA_052034135.1 Caldisericota bacterium
GGTGAAGATTGGAGTAATAGCATAGGCTTTGGGCCCAATATAATCATATTTGAAGATGAAGATATAAACCCATATTTAAGAAGAACTAAAATATTAAATTACACTGGACTATCATATGTCTTTAAAATTCCTGAAATTATACCTACCGAGGGTGGAGAATTGCACGTAAAAGTTTACTGTGCTGATGGAACAGTAATTGAACTTGGTGATTGTTGTAAAGATGAGCCAACAATAGGACTTAAAGTCCATGGATTAAGAGTTGAAAATATGCCCGAAACACTAGAGTTATTTGAAAATTATCACCTTACCCCGACATTAATTGAATTTGAACCATACCAGGAAGTGTCTCGCTGCAATAATGCGTTTGTCTATATCTGGCAGGACAGAGGGATTAGAATGTATGCAGATCAACTTTTGAACCCAATGGAAATGGGAGCAGGAGATGGAAGAGTCAATATGCAAACAGGTGAATGGTCTGACCTTAATCTTGATGGAAAAATATCATTTGCGGATTATGAAACTGAGATAATAGGAACATATGACCTTGCTTCGAATACATGGGAAGGTGGAATCTATGACGCAAGAACATTTAATGTCGATAACGGAATATATCCTCTAACTCTTGATGAAGCATCTAATACACAACTCACACAGTACGGAGCTGATTTTTCAAGTAGAATTGGAGATAGTTACGGAAGAAGAAGTGATCATATAATTTCAGAAGAGGAAGTCTGCCCAATTTATATAAATGCTTACAAATACGAGGATGATAATAATGACAGAGCTTTTACTCCGCTTTATATGGGGAGAAGCCATGAAGTTTATATGGCAGGAGAGAAAAGAATATTAATAAAACCAAAAGAAGATTTAATTGTAGATTATTACCCCGCACCTTTAACAGCCGGATGCATTCCAGAGCTTGTTGACAAAACTGCCCCTCTTACATTTACTGTTATGGATACTTCGGGCAGATATCTTGATTTAAAATACGGTGTAGCAGATGCACAGGGAAATTCTTATGTTGAAGATGATGATTTATGGCAACATTTATTTAAGGATGATCCAACTGAGCCATTACCACAATATTATTGGCTAAGAACGGACTTACATAATGTTGACAATACTTTTGCCTGTAATGAGAAGATGTATTCCAAGCTAAATAATTCCTTTAAGCCAATAACTGTTGATTTTAAAAGAAGTTTTGAAGGAAAGTATATTTTTAAGAATTTCTGTGCAAACGATAGTGGAAGGTTTGAAGTTACAGTTTTTACTCCTGACCATATTCATTCAGGAAGAGTTATGGTGGAAGTATCAAGTCCAAAAGTTGAATATAATGTTTCTTCAGTATCAATTGGTGAAGGAATGGGACCAAATGAAAAACCACCAATGATGTTTGACACTGGCGGAATAGACCTTATAATGACAGGGGGAGTAAACAAACTTTACAGGGTTTCTGTAAAATCTTTTAATGCTCAAGGGGTTCTCATTAAAGGAGTAGATGTAAAAAGCCCATTTGTAAAAGGAGGAGAAAGAGAAGAGATACTGCATTCAGGAAGACTCACTCCTTATACCACAAAACCAGCCAGTTTTGATCTTTCATTAAAATTTAAAAATGTGTTAAATCCTTACTTTATTCACTTAGGGAATATAAAGAGCGAAGAAAGGTTTTTACCCGGCAAAGACGATATTTTTGAAATTGGTGGATTTGGAATTGCTAAAAATATTTTTTATAATACCACTAATGTTCAGTATGAAAGTGGCTTATTTTCCAAGGAGGGAGTAATACTCCCAAATACGGGTACCAATTTGAATGATGGATGGGGATATGGAGCAATATATAATAATCCTCGAAGTGGTGTATATATGTTCCCTGATGTAGATAAAGACGGTAAACTTACAAGTGAGGATTCGTTTACATTAGGTCCTGATGGAACAGCACAATTTTTAATATTCGCGGAGGACTTATGTAACGTTGGTGTTTTGGTTAGCGGAAACTATTTTACTGATTCGGACACATTTGGTGACCTCGCTGGCAAACCTCCTTATTTTCGTGATGACCCTTTAACTGTGAGAGGCAGATTTTCCTTTAAAGAGCCATTAAGTGATGGATTTTTCGCACTTGATTGGGATGCTTTTCCTGATAACGAACTAAAGATTTCAAGTCCAATTATCTCTATAAAAGAAGCTGAAACTAAAAATCCATTCAGAAGAGATTTACTCAATCCTGCTAACTATGATTTAAAATATGGAGTAACAAACAGTATTGAAATCGAAGTATCTCCAGCTGATCCAAGAGATTTACCTGTTCAATCTGGATTTATACAATTGCAGGGTAATAATGGAGAGGCTTTCTCTTATGGAAGCATTTTAAGGGAAGGGAGAATAAGTAAAACTGTAATTAGTTTTACACCAACTGGAATTGGAGAAGGTGTTGCAAGCTTGCTTTTGGCTTCTGAAAATAAATATAAAGAGAGTGCTCCATTTTTCCTTCAAAACCCTTCAAATTATATGATTGACCTTAATACATCTTTTGATGTCGTTAAAGCTTTAAAAATAATTATTTCACCAGAAATTGAGTTAAAGGCTGGAATTAATAATGAATTACCTGTAAAAATTGTAGAGGAAGGAACACTTAAACCTTTACAGGGAATAAAAGTATCAATAAGTTCTGGTAGTTTCTCTATTGATTCAGTAACAGATGAATCAGGATATGCTTATTTTAAAATTAAGCCTAATTTAGGTGATAAAATAAGAATTTATACTTATGCAGAAAATTATATTGAGTATGAGATTTTTTTGGAGGTATCAAAATGATTAAAAAATTTGTCTCCTTAATAATATGTTTTATAACCTTACTATCTTTAAGCACAACTTTTGCCTCTCCCACAACTCC
>JBPOJC010000105.1:0-5743 GCA_052034135.1 Caldisericota bacterium
TGTTTCTATACCGGTATCTGTTATATAGGTATGGCTTAAACGTTGATCGCGACTGTCATACTTACGTACAATGAGCCCTGCTTTCTCTAATTTTTGTAGCATAAGGGTTACAGTAGGGGGAGCCACATGAATTTTTTCAGCAAGATCCCGTTGGCTTATTCCTGCATTTTGATTAATAAACCATAAGCACACAGCCTGTCCTGGGTATATGCCCTTCTCAGAAGTTAATTTAAAAAATAACTGATTGTGAAAACGAATAAATTTAAAAAATGACCAAAATACATCAAGGGAAATACCATCTATCCCTTTTAGATCAAAAAAAATATCATCTTCTAATTCATTGTTAAGCAAAAATAATCTCCCAATATAAACAAAATATAATTATCAAGATAATAGTTACCATGGTAATTAATAATTGAGAAATCATTTTACTGTTAAATTCCATTATTGTCAAGATAAAAAATAATAACTTGTAACCTTGGCAAAAAATATGGACTTTACCTGAAAAATAGTATAATAGTTTAAAAATATGAATATTTTTTTCGCCAAGTTTTGGAAAATTTTAAAGTTTGCTTTACTCTTAAATAAATAATGAAAATATTATTCGTCATTGCCAATTAAAAAATTAGAAATTTTAGCTTCTTTTAACTATTTTTGAATTTATTTATTATAATTTTTGTTTTTTGTAAATGGGCAATGTAAATTCTGATATAAATCTGTGAGCAAATTTGAAATGAGTTATGACAAGAAAAATTTAGATGAAAATGAAATGCTTCAAAAGGGAAGGATGTCTGTATTATTTTGTACTGAAGGCACTTATCCGTTTTTCCCTGGTGGCGTTAGTAGCTGGTGCCAAACATTAATTGAAGGCATGGAAGATATAGATTTTCATATAATTTCCGTAATTGGAAATCAAAATGTTGAACTCTTATACAATTTACCGCCAAATGTTAAAAGTTTATATGCTTTACCACTTTGGAACATTGAAGAGCCATTTGGTTATACAAATGGTTACACAATACAACATGCAAAATTAAAGAAAAAAGAGACTACTGAATTAATAATTGAAGATAAGTTTATCCCTCTCTTTATACACTTTCTGGATGGCATAGAAAACAAAAATATAAATCTTTATGATTATGCACTTATATTTAGTGAAATGAATTCATACTTTGAAAGGTATGATTACTCCAAAACAATGCTTTCAAAGCCTGTTTGGGAAACTTTTAAGAAGACAATATATGAGAAATATGTTAAATACAATACAATTTACTCAAACGACGAAATACCAACCCTGTATGACTTGACTACATGTATGAAATGGTTATTTCACCTTTTGATGGTTCTTAATATTCCTATTCCGAGGACTGATCTCGTACATTCTTCTGTTGCAGCATTTACTTCCCTTCCAGGCATAATTTCAAAAGTAAGATATAAAATACCATTCCTTTTAACTGAACATGGAGTTTATTTAAGAGAAAGATATTACGCAATATCAGTAAGTGATATTCCCTATTTCTCAAAAAGATTTCTTATAAACTTAACATCTCTTATTGCTCGTTTGTCATACGAAATGGCTGATCAGATTTCGCCTGTTTGTAAATTTAATGTTAAATGGGAAAATTTTTTTGGTGCGGATGAAAACAAAATAAAAGTAATCTATAATGGCATAGACCCCGATGTTTTTGTTCCCATGAAAAAGCCTCACCAGTTTAAAGAAATACCTGTAGTTACTGTTGTTGGAAAAGTTGTACCATTCAAAGATATAGAATCAGCTATTAAAGCTGCAAAAATTGTAAAAGATAGATTCCCTAATGTATTATTTTTAGAATATGGTTCTTTAGATGAAGATATAGAATACTACAATAAGTGTAAAAAACTTGTAAAAGATTTAAATCTCAGCGAAACCTTTATCTTTAAAGGACATAAAATAAGTAATCCTTATGAAATATATAATCGAGGAGATTTAACACTTTTAACAAGCATATCAGAAGGTCATCCATATTCGGTTATCGAGTCATTATCATGCGAGAGACCAGTTGTGGCTACAGATGTTGGTGGAATTCCAGAAGTCTTGGAGGGCTGTGGTTTAATAGTTCAACCTAAGGATTACGAAGCTATAGCTCAGGCTATTATAGAACTTTTGAATAACAATAGCTTAAGAGAGGAATTAGGTAAAAAAGGGAGAATAAAAGTTAAAAAAGAATTCGACATAGAAAAAAATTTAAGCCTATATAAACTTTCATATCGAAGTCTTGTCGATTCGTCGTTTGCGGCAAGTAAATCACAGTTTATAACTGAGAACATAATATTAAAAAACCTTATAAAAGATTATAAAGAAAGATTTAATGAACAAAGATAATTATCTATTTTATCCGATGTCGGACCTTACTAAAGAAGTCATTTATAAAATTGGAAACCCTGTTGACTATAATTCAGTATTAATAACCTTAGAAATGCTTGGTATTACAGATTTTCTCGCTCAAGATAAATATGGTAAAAATAATTTAAGAGAACTCGCAGATGAAATATACAGAAGGTGCAAAGTATTAGTTCTAAGAAAAGAAAAAACAGTTTATAGAGAAAAATATCCAGTTTTAATGAGCTTAAAGAGATTTTTTTCTTCCTTTTTAAAAGGAACAGAAATAGCAATTCCTATGATCATCCAGATGGTCAGTATTGGTCTAATTGGAGTATCTCTGTGGGCATATTTAGGATTTACTTCTGAATTAGCCACATATATAGCCATTGGAACATTTTTAAGTTATGTTGTAACAGGTGGCTTTATGCAATCTATAGGAAGAAAGGGTTTACAATATCTTGCTTGGGATAATCCTCCCCTCGCGAAAAAAGGAGTCTATAAAATCTATAAAGATGGAACAAGTGCGGTTCTTATAATAGGATTTCTCTTTGCTTTAACCGTATGGCTCATAAGTTCATTTAGTCTTAACAGATTTATTTTAATATCCTTAAGTTATTATTTTATGCTCTCTTTTCTATGGCTGAACCTCTCTGTTTTATATGTTACAAAGAAAATTTTGGGAACTATAATTTCTACATCTATACCTATTTTTATAATTTTAATTCTGTTGGCAAATGGTATAAACATAATTACTGCCCAGATTACGGGTCTTTTTATTTCAAACATAATATCTTTCTTTTGGGGTTATTCTTTATTCTATAGACTTCCCCCAGCGAAAGAAAAACTACTTAAAAACGTAAAACTTCCTCCAATAAACTGGTTTAGAGAAAGTGTAAAAAAGTATTTTCTTTTTGGATTATTTTACTTTACCTTTCTTATGACTGACAGAATTGTAAATTGGACATCATCATTTAGAAGAAATGGTATGCTTTTTAACAGTTCTTATGAAATAGGGCTTGATTTCGCTCTTATATTTTTCCCAATTTTTCTTATTTTAGCAGAATACGCAATGAGAGAAATTTTTGGAAGAATTATATACGCTCAAAAGAATCTTAAATCAACAGAAGTTGAGAAATATAATATAAGATTTTTTGTCTATTATGCTATAATATTTTGCTTTATACCCGCAATTTCTTCATTAACCTATGCAATTCTAAAACCTCTTTTTTACGTTTTATATAATTCCTATGGGCTTGAGATAATGAGACCGTTATTCAATGACGTAACGACAAAATTTGTATTTAATGCTTCTTACTTTGCTTATATTTTTACTGGTATTGGATTATTTAATTCTCTTCTTCTTATTTCTCATTCAAGACCAGAGATGCCACTAAAATCCATACTTGCTGCATTGTTTACAAATATTGTTTCTGGTATATTACTATCAAGGCTTATAAGCCCAGAATATAGTGTATTTGGTCTTCTTTTGGGAGGAATAGTTTTCTTTGTAATTACAACAATTGCTTCGGCAAACTTAATGATGGATTTTGATTATGCAACCTTCTATAAATGAGCAGATAGTCCTTTCTGCTGTAGAAGCTTCGGATCCATTTTCTCTCCCAAATGAAATAGCAAAAATCATCGCAAAGAACATCCCGCTTAATTGTGCAGCAATATACTCAGGAACTCATGCATCACAAAAACTCATTGGACTTTATATAGACCATTCTTCGCTTAAAATTTCAACTGATTTAAAAAACAATCCTCTAAGACCGATGTATGATAGTGGAACTGTTAAAACAATTGATATTCCTCAATTTTTAACTTCTTTAGATTTAAAAAAGAGAGAGATTAAGATAGGTGGCTTTACGTTCTTTTTTATTTCTCAATCCATTAAGGATAACGTTATAACGATTATTTATAATGCAGAAAGAAAAAATTTAAAACGAGCAGAAAGAGAGCTCAAAAAAGTTTTCCCCTATCTTAATTTAACTATATTTCCCATTCTTAAACTTAGAGAACAGTTTGATGATTCAAATTCTTTAATAAATACCTTGATTAATAATTTTTTAAAAGAAATGACCACAATAGAAGGATATCTAAAATTCTATTTAAAGCTTGCAATTAACTTTTTAGGTGCGGAATGTGGTTTATTAAAAGGTTCTGCTTTTGGTAATGATTTTCAAGTTTTTATTGGAAATGATATTGATAACAAAATTTCTAAAAGAGAGTTCTATCTAAAAGATACCGATGATAAAATTTTTTTCACTCTTATAATTGCCTCTGATAAATCTATTTTAAATACTCCTCAATCTCGTTTTTTAATGGAGATAGCTATGTCTTATTTGAGAGAGATAATTTATAACTATTATACTAAAGCACCTGATGTAAATATTAAGTTAAGCAATTTCTTTCTCCTCTCAAAAATTTACGAAGCATTAGAAGAAGGTAAAATTGGGGGTTTGGATAGAGTCATTGACACAGCATTATTTATAGGAGGAAAGGCTGATTTAGGTGATTCTGAATTAAGTTTTATTTATCAGCTAACATCTTTAAAAGATATTGGAAAAATCATAATTAGACACTTCTCAAAAATACAAAGCAAAGCTTTCGAAGAAGAATTTAATGAATCTATAACTGAAGAACTATTGAATCATTTTTTTATGAAGAGAGATAACGAAGATCTATATCATGAAATCGTTAATGCTGCTGTAAAGTTTGTCAATTTAACGAAAAAAAACGAAGAAGATTTAAATATTAATATAGAAAAACTGAATATAGATGATTCATTAAAATCAATTCTTAAGAAAAGACTTAAAGAATTCGAATCAGAGAAATGTTTTAATATAAAGCATTGTCCAGAAATTTTACGGGAGAATTGTCCATCTTCTATTTCTAATAAAAACTGTTTCGAAACCGAGAATATTTCTTGCTATCATAATAATTCTGGAAAATGTAAAAGTTGCCTTGTTTTTAAAATCAGAAATTAGGGGAGATAAAAAATGAATACGAAAAGAACTGTCTTTCTATTTATAAGTTTAATTATTTTAACTTTATCATCAATAAGCCCTGCTGCTACATATACAAGAAAAAATTTACAAAGTGTGTTAATTGTTTACTCAACGGAAGATCCATATTGCATGGAGGTTATGAAAAATACAGAGATAGTGCTTGAAAAAAATGATATTTACTTCACAAAATATGATTTATCAAGTAATTATACATTTCCAGCTTTAGATAATTTTGCAGTCGTCGCAATCACCACAGAGGCAATTTATTATTTGCCAACTGAACCGCTAATAGACCTTAAAGAGTATGTTAGAAATGGTGGAAGAGCTGTCCAATTATTTAGAAGCTATTCAAGGGAAACTGCAGTAATAT
>JBPOJC010000029.1:0-12030 GCA_052034135.1 Caldisericota bacterium
GATTTGGTTATAACTTCGAGTCCTTATGTTACTAGTTATGAATATGCAGATCTACATCAATTATCAACGATATGGCTTGATTTAGCTGATGATTTAACAGAATACAAGAAGGAGTTTATAGGTACATTCTAAGTGTAAGCTAAGAGTCTCAATATTTTTTGTGGTGACAAACATTTTTGTCTATCAATTTCATTATCCAAAAAATTTTAATCAATAAAGAATCTAATAAAATGAAGGTGTTAGCGACTCACGTTTAGATTTTTTATATGAAGCAAAGATTATAATACCGCAAAGAAAATAAAATAATGCAACATGCACTCTTTTCGCAAACTTTACCCTGTTTTTACATAGTTTTTACCTTTGTATATTCATATTTATCATATAGCAGCAGATTTAGTGAGTTCAGTTTCTCTATTAAAAGTATAAAAAATATACTAATGGTTTAAAAATAAACTTTTGATTAAGGTTTTCATAAATTTTAATATACTTTTCTATAGGTAATGGATAGGAATTTAATTGTATCAATATTAAATGAATATGGTTTTAATGAAGAGGATAAAGTCCTAAAGTTTGAGAAGTACTTTAATCAACTCCTTCTCACAAATAAAAATATTAACCTTATATCTTTAAAGGATGAATCAGACATCCTAAATGTACACTTAAAGGATAGCCTTGAGTTTTTTAAAATTGTAGATTTTAAAAATGAAGATAGTATCAAATTAATTGATATTGGTTCTGGGGCAGGGTTTCCTGCTGTTCCAATAGGAATAGTAATGGATAAATGGCGAATAACTCTTGTTGAATCAATTCGAAAGAAAGCAAATTTTCTTATAAATGTCGCTTCTGTTATCAATAGTTCAAATATAGAAGTTATAAATGATAGATCTGAAAATATTGCTAAAAAAGCAGATTTTATGAAAAGTTACGATATCGTAACAGCGCGGTGGGTTGCTAAAAGCAACCTTTTAATTCCACTTTTAGCTCCCTTTGTTAGATCTAATGGTCAAATTATTCTCTGGAAGAATCCAAAGGAGTTAGAGAATTTGAGTGGATTTAAGATTGCAAAAGTTCATAGCTATGAAGTAAAAGGCATTTCGAGGTTTTTAGTTTCAATTGTAACTAATAGAAAATGAAATCTTTGGGAGGGTAAATGTTAGCCAAGATTAGAAGTCTTTACATTGAGGGGTTAGAATCTGTACCGGTTGATGTCGAGGTTGATATATTCAGGGGGTGCTTGCCATCTTTTACTATAGTAGGTCTTCCAGACACATCTGTCCAGGAAGCAAGAGAGAGGGTTAGATCTGCTATAAAAAATTCTTCATTTCAATTTCCTATAGCAAAAATAGTAGTAAACCTTGCACCAGCTGATGTAAAAAAAGAAGGATCAGCTTTTGATTTACCAATAGCCATAGGTATACTCATCGCGTCCAACCAATTAGAGTATTCCAACCTTGATACAAGTTATTTTGTTGGAGAACTATCTCTTGATGGGGCTATTAAGTCCGCTACAGGAATTCTCCCGATGGGTCTTCATCTGGATAATCTGCCAGACAGTAAGAATATAAAATTTTATATTCCTCATAGTAATCTGAATGAAGTAATAGGTGAATCGATAGAAGTTTTTCCAGTTAAATCATTAACAGAGGTTGTCGAGCACATAAGTGGTTTAAGAAACTATACATATGTTAAAATAAAGGAAAACATCAGTGAAGAAAGTATAGATGAAGATTTTAGTGAGGTAAGTGGCCAGGAGTTTGCTAAAAGAGCTCTTGAAGTCTCAGCTGCTGGGCAACACAATGTTTTGATGATAGGGCCACCTGGTACAGGTAAAACAATGTTAGCAAGGCGAATAAGAAGCATTATGCCCAAACTTAGTTTTTCTGAATCTTTAGAGGTAACAAAGATTTATTCAGTAGCAGGATTACTCACAAAAAATTCAGGTATATTAAAAGATAGGCCTTTTAGAGCTCCTCATCATACAGCTTCAGTTGTTTCAGTAGTTGGCGGCGGAACTAATCCTAAACCAGGAGAAGTTTCTTTAGCTCACAGGGGAGTGCTATTTCTTGACGAATTTCCTGAATTCAGCAGGGAATTAATTAATGCTCTCAGGCAACCATTAGAAGATGGTTGGATAACTATCTCAAGGTCAAAGTCGCGCGTTATGTATCCATCAAGGTTTATGTTAATAGCAGCGATGAATCCATGTCCATGTGGTTATTATGGTGACGATAAAAAGCAATGCATCTGCAGTCCATCACAAATATTTCGCTACAGGTCTAAAATAAGTGGTCCCATACTTGATAGAATTGATATAGTTACAGAAGTTCAAAGAGTAGAAACTGAAAAAATTGTAAATCTTAGACCGGCTGAAAGTTCTGCTTCTATAAAGGAAAGAGTAATAAAAGCTCATAAGATTCAGGCTGAGCGTTATAAAGGTAGTGGGATAATTTACAATTCTGAACTTACACCAAAGAAAATAAGTAAATATGTTTTGATGACAAAAGATGCAAAAGAACTTTTAAAACTTGCAGCAGATAAGTTTTATCTCTCTGGAAGAGCTATAATTAAAATTATGAAAGTTTCTCGCACTATAGCAGATTTAAGGGAAGTTGATATGGTAGATATTCAGGATATATCTGAAGCTATACAGTATAGAACGAAGGATTTTTTATCTTAGGGAGTTATTAAAATGCTTATTAATTTATTAAAATGAGCTTATCTTTAAGAGAAAAAGTTAAAGGTTTTCCTGATAGTCCTGGAGTTTACATAATGAAGTCCAAGACTAAAGAAATTTTATATGTTGGAAAGGCTACATCCTTAAAAGATAGAGTTTCATCTTACTTCTTAAAGGCAAAAACAGATCAGAAAATTGAGAAACTTCTTGAAAACGTTAATGATATAGAATTTATTATAACCAAATCTCCTTACGAGGCACTAATTCTTGAGTGTAATTTTATTAAAAAGTATAAACCTTATTTTAACATTCAGCTTAAAGACTCAAAAAGTTATGCTTACATAAAAATCACAAATGATGATTTTCCTGCTATATTGAAGGTAAGGAGAGTTTTAGATGATGGAGCTCTATACTTTGGTCCTTATACTTCAGCCAAAGCTTTAGGCAAGATAATAAAACTTCTTTCAAAAACTTTCTGTATAAGAGTGTGTAAGGGTAACCTTACCAATAAGAGGGAAAAAAGAGCTTGCTTGCTTATGCATATAAATCAGTGTCTTGCTCCATGCGTTGAAAAAGTAGACATTAAGACTTATTCGGATGCTGTTAAGAATGCAGTAATGTTTTTAAAGGGAGAGTATAAACCCTTAAAGAAACGTTTAGAAACAAAAATGAACTACTATGCAGGAGAAGAAAATTTTGAATATGCCTCTATATTAAGAGACCAGATTTTTAGTATTGATAGTATTATCAATAAACAAAGAGTTATTTATCATTCATTAACTTTATCCCAGGATATATTTGCAATATATACCGAGGAAAGTCAATCTCTAATTGAGGTTATGAAAATAAGGGAAGGGAAGATTATATACGAGGATAATTTTACAGTTGAGAGTACCCTTTTTGAAACTCCACAATCTGTCTTAACATCTTTCTTATCCAGATATTATCTCGATATTAATAAGGATACTCCTCCATCTGAGGTGATTCTTTCTTTAAAACTTGATGAAAGCGACAAGGAGAGTCTATCAAAAGCAATTTTGGAAAAGTATAATTTAAAAAACATTAAGTTTATTTATCCTACAAGGGGAGAAAAGAAAAAAGCCCTCGAACTATGTCTTGAGAATGCAAAAAAGCACTTTGAAATTAAGCTTAAATCCAATAGAGTTGTTCCAAAAAAGGAACTTTCTAAGGTCCTCTTCGAAATTAAAGAGCTATTATCTCTTGAAAAAGTACCTGAAAAGATCGAAGGATATGATATATCCAATATAAGTGGAGTAGATGCGGTTGGTTCAATGGTTGTGTTTATAAATGCAAAACCGTCAAAAGAGCTATATAGAAGATTTAAAATAAAGTTTACGGAAGGCCCAAATGATGTCGCGATGATAAAAGAAGTTATTTCAAGAAGGATCAAGCATACTGACGATAAGTTTGGTAATCTCCCTGACTTAATTTTGATTGATGGGGGAGAATGCCAACTTAATGCAGCAAATGAAGCTTTATCAGAGGGTAAGATAAATATCCCAGTTATTTCTCTTGCAAAAAGGGAAGAATTAATTTATGTTTATGGAAAAAGTGAGCCAATAAAGTTAGAAGCTCACTCTGAAGTATTAAAGCTCTTTCAGAGTATCCGCGATGAAGCACATAGGTTTGCAAAGAATTATTTTACAACTCTTCACAGGAAGGGAGCAATTTCTTAAGCTCTCCCTTTAGAACTTCATTTGCTACAATATTTATATCTTTTGAGAGTGATCTATCTTCTTTTAAGGGTTCACTGAAGCTTCTCACAAAATCATATATTTCCACAGTTTTCCTGCTAACTTTCTTTAAATTCCTCTCTTCGAGAGCTTGAGCAGAAACAAGTAGTTCTATTGCCACTATTTTGGATAAGTTCTCAATAATTTCTGATAATTTTAGACACGAATTTGCTGCCTGACTAACAAAATCTTCCTGATTTGCTGAAACTGGAATAGATGTCATACAGGCTGGATATGATAGAATTTTATTTCTTGAAATAAGTGCTGCATCTGTATATTGAGCTATCATAAATCCGGACTCAATCCCAGGGTTACTGGCTAAAAATGGTTTATTTAATTCATTTAAATTTGGGTCAAGAAGATGATTTACTCTTCTTTCACTTATTTCCCCTAAAATGTTTAATGATAACCCTAAGAAATCGGATGCAAGAGCAATTGGCTCACCATGAAAATTCCCACCAGAAATGATTTCCCCACTATCTAAAATTATAAGAGGATTATCAGTGGCTGAATTTATCTCTATTTCCAATATATTTTTACAATACTCATAACAATCTATAACAGGACCTAATACCTGAGGAATACACCTCATAGAGTACGGATCTTGCACTCTTTTTGTTGAATCTTTAATCTTCGAATCCTTGAGAGCATTATATAGTATTTCTGCAATAAACATCTGCCCTTTATGAGGTTTTAGAGAGTGCAGTTTGGGAGAAAACGCATCTATTCTTGCTGTATACGATGATAGTGATAGTATAGCTGCACACAGTCCACCAATGATTACATTTTTTGCATTTAATAGGTCAACACTAAAAATACCAGAAGAAAAAGCCAATCCATTAATAAGAGCAAGCCCCTCTTTTGGCTCAAGAGAGAGTGGATTAAGACCTAAATTTTTAAGAAGATTCTTCCCGCTTATTTTCTCTCCTTTGTAGATACACTCGCCCTCTCCAATTAAGAGAAGCGCAAAATGTGCAAGCGGAGCAAGATCGCCGCTTGCTCCTAAAGAACCAATTTTAGGCATGAGAGGATATGCATCGCTATTTAGGATTGTAAGAATTGAGTTTATAGTGTCAGGAGTAACTCCAGAATTACCCTTTAAGAGGCTATTTAATCTAATTAAAATGGAAGCTTTTGCTGAATCTTTGGGAAGATATTCACCAACACCAATTGCATGACTTCTAATAAGGTTTAACTGAAGTTTTTTTAAGTCTTTTTCATCTATTACCGTATTACAGAGCTTTCCAAAACCTGTATTTATTCCATAAACAATCTTCTTTTTCTCTACGTTATCTTTTACAATATCGCAGGATTTCTTAATATTCTTTATTATTTCTTTATTTATAGTTACTTTTGCTTTTTCGCTTAAGAAAGCCTCAATGTCGCTTAATTTGAGGGATTTACCATCTAATACAATACTCATTTATTCTTTTTTCCTGAGTTGTGGGAAAAGTATAACCTCTCTTATTGATTCTTTTCCTGTTAATAACATGACGATTCTATCAATACCAAGCCCCAAACCACCCGTTGGAGGCATACCAAATTTCATAGCTTCAATATAATTGCGATCAAATGAATGAGCTTCGAGATCTCCTCCTTTTCTTACTTCTTCTTGTTGAGCAAATCTTTCAAATTGGTCGATTGGATCATTCAATTCAGTAAATGCATTACCTATCTCAAGACCACCAATGATGGGCTGAAATCTTTCTACCCATTCAGGATTATCTGCTTTCTTTTTTGCAAGTGGGGAAAGTGGAAGAGGATAATCATAAAGAAATGTTGGTTGGATCAAGTTAGGCTCAATTTTCTTCTTAAGTATTTCATCAACCACTGATTCCCACGAAAGAGGTTTATTTATTGAGATATTTTCTTTATTTATGTATGCTTTAGCGTAATCTAAATCTTTAAGATCATTAATATCTACATTTGCATAAAGAGAGAATGCTTCGGATAATGTAAGTCTTGTAAAAGGAAATTTAAATTCGATTATTTTGCCTCTGTACTCAATTTGAGGAGTCTTTATAACTTCATTAATTAAAGCCTCAAATATTATTTCTGTTATCTCCATCATTCTCTTGTAGTCTGTATAAGCTTCATAAAGCTCAAGAATGGTAAATTCTGGATTGTGCTGGATTGATATTCCTTCATTCCTGAATGCTTTGCCTATCTCAAATACTTTCTCGTAACCGCCAATAATCAACCTTTTTAAGTAAAGTTCAGGGGCAATTCTTAGATATAAATCCTGATCAAGAGCATTATGGTGAGTAATAAATGGTTTAGCTATCGCTCCACCATACATCTCTTGTAGAATCGGGGTTTCAACCTCTGTAAAGTTCAAACTCTCAAGAGTTTTTCTAATTGTTGAAATGATTTTTGCCCTTGTGTCAAAAGTCTTTTTTGAATCTTTATTAATTATTAGGTCAAGGTATCTTTGCCTGTATCTTACTTCAGGATTTTCAATTCCATGCCATTTTTCTGGAAGTGGTAGTAAAGCCTTTGAAAGCAATTTAATATCATTGGCAGAAACTGTAATTTCTCCTGCGTGAGTCTTAAAAACAATACCACTTACTGCTATAAAATCACCAACAGATATGAATTTCTTAAAAAGGTCATACTTTTCCTCTCCGAGGTTATCGAATTTAAAGTAAATTTGGATATTTGTATTTCCACCCAAAATAGTCGCAAAGCTTGCTTTTCCATGCTCTCTTTTTGTTATAATTCTTCCTGCAACTTTAACTTCTTTGTCTTCATATGATGAATAATTATTTTTTATTTCCTCGATATTATCTAATTTTTCTGAAAATATGGGGTAAGGCTCAATATTAGCATTTTTTAAATTCTCAATTATTGAGAGCTCGTCTTTAAAAAAACTGTCTTTACTTTCAGTCATTTTCGGTTCTTTTTATATCGAGAATTTTATATTTTATTACTTTATCATTGGTTTCAATTCTGATAATATTGCCTTTTTTTCTTCCGATCAAAGCCCTTCCTAAAGGAGAAGAATTAGAAACTATGTTGTTAAAAGGATCAGCTTCTAATGTACCGACAATTTTGTATTCTTTAATTGAGGAATCATTAATGTTTTGAAGCTTTACTGTGGTTCCTACCTGAACTGCTAAATCTTTACTTTCATCAGGTGTTTCTTCAATAATAATAGCAGATCTAAGAATATTTTCTAACTCTGCAATTCTATTCTCCACAAACATTTGATCTTTTTTTGCTTCTTCATATTCAGAGTTTTCACTTAAATCACCAAATTCTCTTGCCTGCCTAATGCGCTCAGCAACTTCTTGTCTTCTTATTGTTTTAAGTTCTTTTAGTTCTTTTTTAAGCAGTTCTAATCCATGCTTTGTGAGTACAGGTTTTTCTTTAAGCGCAGCTTCGTGAAAGTCTTTCCTTTCTTCTAAATCGTAAGATATTTCTTCTGATAATATATCTTCTTCATCCCCCTCTTCTTTCCATTTTTCGGTAAGTTCTTCTTCGGTTAGAATTTCCTCTATATTTTCTGTTTCACTTAGTTGTTTTTTCTTTCTTGGTCTTCCTCTTTTCATTTTGGTTCCTTCCTTATAATTTTATAGTTTGATTATCCTTGGTTCAAAGTTGAGTTCCTTAAAGACTTCTCTAAACTCAGAATCTTTTATATCTTCAGCTTTTTTGCCAATCGCTGCGCATACAAATGCTTCAATAACATTAGTTGCAAAAGATCTCCCGTTAAATTCAGGCGTAGTAGTTATAACCATTTTTAATTTTCTTTTTCTTAACTCTTCGATATCTTTTTTTGTGAGAGTGTTAGTTATTATTATTTTACCTTCTAAATTATCTGGCATATGATGCCTTATAAAGTGAAAGTCCCCTGCAATGATATCAGCTAAATTGTAAAGATTTTCGTATTTCGGTATAATTTCTTCCTCTTCTTTCCCGATAGGATAAAGCAACTTAAAAGGTAATTTAACAACGATTGGCAGAAGTAAAGTTGCAAGAATTTCAATAAGAATAGGATTTACAATTCCCACCGAAGCCATGTTTAGAGCAAAAGCTAAGTCACCCCATACAACAGTAAAGCCGAGCTCCTTGAATGCTTCAAACATATAATATCTTGCAGCAGCAGAAGGTATTAGAACTTTCATAGAAGGATTTATTATTCCTTCATCAAAAAGTTTTTTTATGGAATCTTTTTCAAGAGTTCTTTTAACACCAGAACCATCCGCTACAGGAGTCTTTTTAACAACTTTTACAACATTATAGGCATCTTTAAACACATACTTTTTATTGCGGTATGTAAGATATAGGTCAAAACCACCCAGCCCAAATGCATCAACTTTCCCATCGTAAGTAGTAAAAATTTCTTTCATTTTTTCAGTGTCTCCATCAGTTCCGATTCTTTCCAATTCATATTCTTCACCGAGAAAATTAATACTACTTTTATGGTTTCTTTCAGACGAACCAAGACTCACACTCATAACTTTTTTCATCTTTAAAGTTCACCTTCGCTTTCTAATATTTAGAAAGAATTAAAAATCAGAATTCTATTATATTTAAAAAAAAGTATTTTTATAGTTGCGTAATATTAATAGAAGCTCTTCAATACTTTTTGCTTTATTTACACTATCTTTCACTCTACCAGATTCTGGAAGGCCTTTAAGGTAATATGGAATATGTTTTCTAAGCTCTCTAACTGCGGTATAATCATCTCGTATTTCTTTTTCAAGCTTTATATGCTCAAACAATGTTTCAAATAGTAGAGATACATTTATTTTTTTAGTTAAATTAATACCCTCTCCACTTAAAACTTTTAATGAATCTTCAAAAAACCAAGGTCTTCCAAGGGCTGCTCTTCCTATCATTACTGCATCTGCTCCAGTGTGGTCGAGAATTTTAATTAGATCTTGGGGAGTCTTTACACCTCCATTGGCTATAACTGGGATTTTTACATTTTCTTTTACCTTTTTTATTGCATCCCAATTCTTACTTCCTTTTTCTTTTTGCATGACTGTGCTTCCATGTACTGCTATGGCTTTAGCTCCACAACTCTCAGCAATTTTAGCAACATCCACCGCTAAGAGTTCGTCTTCTTTATAGCCTATTCTTATTTTTATTGTGACAGGTATAGACACTGCATTTACAGTTTCAGTTATCAAATTTTCTATGAGCTTTGAGTCTTTCAATAGAGCTCCACCGCTATTACTTTTAAGAATTTTTGGGGCAGGGCACCCCATATTGATATCAATTATGTCAAACCCTAAATCTTCGACAACTTTGGCAGCCTGTGCCAACTTTTCTGGGTGTGAACCAAAAAGCTGAACAGTTACTGGATGTTCTTCTGGAAAAGTTTTAAGAAGGGAATAAGTTTTTTCATTTTTAAAACATATTCCAAGGCTTGAAATCATCTCAGTGTAGGTTAGAGATGCTCCAAAATTTTTACAAATTAACCTAAAAGCAGCATCAGTATATCCTGCCATTGGGGCGAGAACAAGCTGGTTCTTTAACTCTACATTACCTATTTTTAATGTTTTTATCATATATGACAGATAAACCTTTAAGAGAAAGATATGGGTCGATTGCATCTATTTCTTTAATGGTATTGACTGCAAATTCCGATAATCCGCCAGTAGCTATAATTTTTATCTTCCTTTCTTTCATTTCCTTTTTCATGCCTTCAATAATGTTTCTTGTTAAACCCTGAAAACCATAGTAAAAACCAGCCTGTAGAGATGTGATCGTATTTTTCCCTATAAATGTATTTGGATCTCTTAGATTAAACCTTGGAAGCTTTGAAGCTTTCTTAAAAAGAGCTTCAGCTGAGCTTATTAGCCCAGGAGCAATTGAAACACCAAGCAATGTATTGTTCTTTGATATGGGAATAAATACAGTAGCAGTGCCAAAACTAATGGTAATGGAAGGAGTGCCATAAAAGTATATTGCCCCAGCAGCGATTGAAACTATGTCAGATCCAACTTCTTTTGGATTTTCAGTATTGATCACCAAACCTGTCTTTATGCCTGGCTCTACAAATATTGGGTTTTTCCCTAATAATCTTTTTGAGAGAGCCTCAAAAATTGGATCCAAAGAAGGTACAACTGAACAGATTATTATTCCTTCTAATTCTTCTAAATCTATTTTTGCTTTTTTCGCAAATAGCTCAATAAGAAGGAGATATTCATCAGAAGTCTTACCACTATCTGTAGCTATATTGAAAGCCTGAAGAATTGTATTATCTTTAGTATACCCTATTTTTATATTTGTGTTACCTACATCAACTGTTAAAATCATTTTTCCTTTTTATAATACATCTCTCTTTTAATTACAGGCAAGAGTGGTATAACAACAGCTGGCACAATTATACCAGCAAGAATTAATTCTGCAATAATAGCAGGAATTGCAGGTATAACAAGTTTTTGGAAGTTTTCTAAGTATGTTCCACCTAAAACGCGAAATATGATTCCTAAGCCCAGAGTAGCTACTGAATTTGTTAAACTGCCAAGAATACCTGCAATACAGGACGAGATAGACCTTACAGTTATTGGATTGATGGTTTTGAATCTTTGTAATAAATTTTTTACACCTGTAAAAGAGTAATAAGCAGCTAAACCAATAAGAGGCCTACCAGGAATTAAAACAAACCATGGAAAAGCTCCCGCGAATTGTTGAAATGCAAATAACCCGAATACAAGTCCAGTAATAAATCCCATTTCAGGACCAAGTAGAATACCTGCAATAATAACAGGTATGTGGAATATTGTCCCAGCTAATACCGGTATGGGAAGAGGAATAAAACCAAGACCACTTACCCCTAAAACGAAAGCGATAGCTATAAGAATAGCTCCTGTTGTGATTTCTTTGATGCTTAATTTTTTCATTTTGCTCTTGCTCTAACCAACCTAAAGTTGTGTCAGGCTCTATCCATCCTTTCTATAAATTTGTATGGTTCTCTTTGGAGATACCACCTTGCTTTTAATTTTAATTTTTGTATTATCTTTTGCAAGATTTTTATTTTTAATTATATTGTATAAAGAGGTAATTAATTAAAATGAAATTAGAAACATTGAGACTTATATTTTTAATATTGGATTTTGCTTCCTCTGTTGGAATTATTTTAGGTTATTTATTGCAATCACCTAAAGCCTCGGGGCTAGGCTCTATATCCGGCGGAGCCACTGTTTATAAAGCAAGAAAGCCTTTAGATGCCTTTCTTGATAAGTTGATTATTTGGTGCTCAATAGTGTTTGCAATTTCGACATTAATACTGGCTGTATTGCGTCCAGTATAAAGTACTTTGAATATTTTTGCCGAGATGGCGGAATTGGCAGACGCGTACGTTTGAGGTGCGTATGGAGCGATCCGTGTGGGTTCAAGTCCCACTCTCGGCAGTATGCCCTGGATTAACAGGGGCGGATAGTTCAGTGGTAGAACGCCTCGCTTACACCGAGGAGGTCATAGGTTCAAGTCCTGTTCCGCCCAGTTTGAAACTTATATAAATGGGGTCGTAGTGTAGCGGTCCAACACGCCAGCCTGTCACGCTGGAGACCGGGGGTTCAAATCCCCTCGATCCCGCCATTTATGCCGAGGTAGCTCAGTCGGTAGAGCAATGGACTGAAAATCCAT
>JBPOJC010000066.1:0-32443 GCA_052034135.1 Caldisericota bacterium
GAAGGATTACGATGTACTGCCAGTTGTTAGTAAGTGAAAATATTTTCTTAAAATATGTATTTGAATATTTAGAAATTGAACTTGAAAAAAAAATTAAAATTGGTATTGACAACACAGTACATTCCCGCGAAAGCGGGAATCCAGGAAGAAAAAAACAAAAGAAACACTGGATCCCCGATAAATACATTCGGGGATGACATGTTACCTTCTGGATCCCAATCAAGTTGGGGATGACAGGGGTGTGGTTTTCGGGGATGACATTTTTGTGGAGTTCGAGGATGACGGTTTCTCTGCTGGATCCCCGATAAAAAAGGTTGGTAATAATAGTGTGATCGATTAATACAGAAAATAACCCAAACCCTTAAGGGATTAAATAGTATTTTAGTATATAATTATCAATAGAGGTGAATAATATGAAGAAGAGCATTAAGACATTTATTATAATAATTGTAATTGCCATAGTCTTTATCGGTGGATATTTTATATATAACTATTTAAATAAAGATAATTTAAAGGTATGTGGAGTGATTAAAGACACTTCCTCAAGTGCCAGAGTAGTTATTTTAATTGACAAGGAAAATAACGAGTGGAATGCAGTAATCACTGAAAATACTAAAATTCTCGATTGCGATGGAGAAAAAATTGATTTAAGAGATCTTGTTCCTCAGTTCGAGATTGAGGTGTCAGGGAAATTATCAAAAGAAGCAATAACTCCTAATTCATTGTTTGCCTCACAAATAAAAATTTTAAGCTCAAAGGATATAGTAATTGTTTCGCCAAAAGATGGAGAATCTTTGATGGAGGGTAAAATAGAATTAAAAGGTTTTGCCCGAGCGGATTTAGGAACATTGAATGTAAAAATAGATAATACAGAAAAAGGTTCTATAGAATTACCCCAGACAGAGGGAAAATATTGCTATTTTGAAAAGAGTATTCCTTTATCAAATCTTGATTTATCTGGAAGCCTTAATAAAGAGATAGTTCTATCCGTCTATCAAAAAAGTTCAGAAGATGGATCAAAAGCAAACAAAGTTTCAATAAATTTAAAATTAGCTCCTAAGAAAGTTTTTCTTTATTTTAGCAATATTAAATTTGACCCAAATATGAATGACTGCTCAAAGGTTTATCCAGTTATTAGAGAAGTTCATATATTAACAGATCCAGGCGATGTAATGCAACTATTATTGCAGGGTCCAACAGAAGAAGAAAAGGAAGAAGGTTACACAAGCCAAATTCCAAAGGAAGCAAGAATAAATGAATTAAGCATAAAGGATGGAATTGCAAAAATTGACTTTTCGAACCTAAATCCCGGGGGTTCCTGTAGAGTTGCTGCTATTAGGGCAGAAATAACTGAAACCTTGAAACAGTTTCCAGAAGTTAAGGAAGTTATCATATCAGTTGATGGTAATGTTGAGGAGGCTCTTCAACCTTAAGGAACAAAATTTGCTTAAAATTTAGGAGATACTAATTGGCAATATTAGATAGAATTTACTCCCCTCACCTACTATACTCTCAACCTTTATTTTACCACCTAAAATTTTTGTAAACTCTTTTACTATAAATAACCCCATGCCTATTCCTGGGAACTTTCTATTAGCAGAACTATCTATCTGGTATAATTGATCAAATATTTTATCTAAATTATCTTTTGATATACCAATACCCGTATCACTAACGCAGATCTCTATTACCTCTAAATCTAATAATTTTTTTGCGGTAATCGTAACAACTCCATTAGGTTTATTATACTTTATTGCGTTGGTGATTAAATTATTCAAAATCAGTTCCAACTTTCTATAATCACTTTTTATAGTTGGTATATTTTTTTGTATATCGTAGTTTATCGTTATTTCATTTTTTGTAGTTAATGGGTTTGACTTAAACTTATCACAGGTTTCGATTATCAAATCTGATAAGTCAAATTCGGAAATATTTAAGGAAACTTTTTCATTCTCAAGATACGCTGCCTCTGTCAAATTTTGGATAACATAACTTTGTGTTATTACTGCCTGCTCAGCTGCATCTATAATCTGTTTAGCGTTATTGTCCAAGCTAACGAGCTCTTTCAGTAATTCAAGAGAGCTTTTAATAACTGTAAGAGGTGTTCTTAGCTCATGACTCACATTTGAAATTATGTTATTCTTCAATTGATCAATTGTTTTTAATTCTTCATAAGCTTTTTCCAATTTCTCATGAGATTCTATTAATTCTTTTGTGCGTATTTTAACTAAATCCTCGAGGTTTTCTTGATATTCTCTTAATTCATCTTCCAAAATTTTCTGTTTTGTGATATCTATTAGCACCATTTCAATATCTAATACCTCACCAAATCTATCATTTATTTTTGAGGATCTAATGTTTACATATTTTCCTGATAATGGAAAATAAATAACTTCATCTGATGTAATAGCAGGAGAAGAGACAAATTGCCTAAAAAGATTTACTATTATATTTATTTCTAATTTTTCATCCTTGTTTGTTGCATTAATATCAAAGATTTTTCTCCCCAAATACTTTGAAAAATTGAACCCCAAAAAATTATCTACGTTAGGATTTATTATAGAAACAAAGCCATTTCTATCTATAATAATTACACCATTCGGTGTGTTTTGGACAATTAATGCTGACTTAACTTCGCCGTAATTAACTATAGAATATGTTTGTATTGCTATAAAAGCCAGTATAAATATATAACCAACTGGATATATTTCAATTCCAAAACAGGGAATAAAATCAACAGCGCCAAGGAAAGCAATAAACAATGCTATTGTTTGAAGACGGAATTGGTTCTTTTCGGCACTTTCTTTTTTATTCTTAAATGCCAAATAAAGATGAGTAAGAGATGCAACCATCATAACTATAAAAGCTGGAATAATTAGGTAAGATAGCTTACCATAAAGAGTGTATCTTCCCCAAAAATATGTTTTTACTCCAGTAATTAGCCAGTTTTCATTTTGCGAAAGAATATAAAGAATTAGCATTATGGCAAAATTTGCAATAATAATGTTTCGTTTCTCTCTATTTATTCTGAGAATTGAAGCTGTCATAAAGTAGACTGATGGACCAATAAATACTACTCCAGCAAGAGTATATCGTAAGTAGAAGGATGTAGAGAATTCTGAATTCTTAGTAGAATACAATAAAGCCATCCCACTAAGCCAAACAAATGCAGTTAAACAACTTATAAAAAAGGAGATATTTATTATAGATTTCACATTTTCGAGTAATACATAAATTCCAAACAGTAGTATAAATATAGAAGCCAATGCAACTGGCACTGAATAAAAGTTGACATAATAATTTGCTGGGTTAAATAGTTGTTCTAATATTTTTTATCTCCTTTACTTAAGCCAAAAAAATTTAGTCATCCTTCTTTTAATTTATTATTTCTAATTTAAAAAATTTAATAATTCCGTTAGAAGGTTTTAAAATAAATTATGAAATTTACAAATAGATATTGAGAACAAAAGATATTTTGAGATATTTTGCTATAAATATAATCATGGGTAAAGTATTAAATGATGTAATTTATATAGCGCCTTTATTAGTAAATTCAATAATTCGGCTTACTTCTTGGTGTATCTATTTTTAAGTGGCAGATTTTTACGTTTCTACGAAAAGTAGATTTAATCTACTAATGATAATTCCAAATAAAAGTGAAAGTTAAAGAATTTGCGTTCTAATAGTTTTTAGGCATGAGAGAAATTTGGGAAAGGATACATAAATATGATTGAACTTCTAAAAGATGAGATTATTCTTAGGGAATTTACTCAGTTTTCAATGATTTTTTCAATGATTGTTAATCTCACCGTGTGCGTGGTTTTCTTTTATTATTATATTATTAGAAAAAAGAGCGTTTATTTATATTTTAGCTTATCTTGGTTTATATATGGGCTCTCTCACATATTCAAGATTATTAAGCTTGAACAATATTTTGTCTGCCTTCATATTTCTTCTAATCTTCTTACTTCAATTTCAATAATTTTCCTAATTTTTGGTATTTTTGCATATTTAGACTTAAAAAGTAAGAGAATAAAAAAACTTACATATCTATTTTCTATATTCCTCGTCGCAATATCTGTAATTTTTCCTATACTTTCTTTGCCTACAATATGGTCAAGAATACCTATATATTTCGCTTATGGATTTACAGAGATTGCTCTCGGCATAATATTATTACGAAGAGTTAAAAATTACTCACTTTTACCGGCAATTGGATTAATTTTGTGGGGAATTCATAAGTTAGATTATCCTTTTTTAGTTGATACTATATTTAGTCCATTCGGATATACAATAACATTTATTTTGGGCTTAATTGTTGCATTTGGGCTCATGATAATGCTATCCTTAAGGGAGCGGAGCGAAATAATAGATATCTCAAGAAAGCTTGATTCTGCTTATGAAAAATTAAAGATTCAAGGAAAAGACATCTCCAAACTATTATTAGCAGTATCTCATAACCTTAGAACTCCTCTAACTGCTTTAAGTGAAGCCTGCGAAATTCTAAAAATTAAATTAGAGTCCAAAGAGGGAGATGATAATTTAGTTTCAGAAGATTTAACTAATGCTGTTCAGGCAAATATTGCAAGGATTCATAGTGAGCTTATGAAAATTCAAAATCTCATTGAATTCCTTGATTTTTCAAATACATCAGTTCTTGAACCTGTAAAACTAAATGAAATTCTCTCTGAACTTTCTTGTAAATTAAAAGAAGAATCATTAATGAATGAAGTTTCTATAATTAGCCATGTAGAGACTGATAGATTCATTTATGCCAATAAAGACATATTAAATACTGCTATTTTTGCGTTGTTTACTTTAATGCATTCTAAAAATCTTCTTTGGGAAGCAAAATTTGTTATTGTGGAAAATAATAATTCTATAATTTTCTGTATTAAGGACCTTAAAGATGGAGAGAGGTTTTCTTTTATTGATTTAAGCGGTAGAGAATTATCAACTGATTCGGAAAGTTGTGGAACGAATCTTGACCAAGAAATATTTGCTTTTATAAACGATGTAATATCAAAATATAGCGGAAAAATATATCTTAATGAGAGCGATAACTCGTGTAAAATTGATCTTTGTATAGAATTACCAAAATATTCTCATCTGTAAAAAAGTTAACGTAATTATTTTGGAAGTTTAAAATAAAAGAGTGTATCCTCAAACTGTTCGTCCGGTTCATTATTAGAAAAATCTAAGAATCTTCTCACAAAGTAAACATAATCACATGTTGCACTAACATTTACAGCAGTAAAGTTTGCTTCTAATTTAATATTTAAAGGATAGAGCTCAGTTTTATTATCTTTAAAGCTATGAACACAGAGATAAAGGTTTTCATCATTTTTGTTTTTTAGAAGAAACATAACGCATGATTTATTTGAAAACCAACTCTCTATGTCAAAATTTCCATACGAAGATAAGTTAATAAATCGTCTTTCTTGGTTAAATTTATTTTTACCTGCATCATAGGAAAATTTGTAGAAGTCAATGCTTGTTTCACTCCAATTAGAGCTTGGAAGAATAAGTATGTCATTGAATTTATTATTATTGGGAATGCTTTTAATATATGACTTTTCAGCAGGAAGTAATAGCTCATTAAGAGTAGGGCCAGTAATCTCAAAGCTCATAACTACCTGAGCTTTATTTAGGTCTAAATACTCAAATGAGGATTTATCTGAATTGTAGAACATCAAATAATCATTATTATAATCTACCGAAAAGGGTGTTGCTGATATGTCGATTTTACCAATATTTATCACTTTGGATTCTGCAAGGTCAGGCTTCTTAAGGAGAAGCATTTCTTTATTTTGTGGGACAAAGTAATAAAAATAATTTTTTGTCTCATAAGTAGTTGTGCCAAGCAGAGATGGTAAATCCTTATAAAAAATCCTATCCTCTGGAATATAGTAAACCATTACTTTATTATCTGTAGGGCTTAATTTAACACGTTCATAGATATAGTCAGGTTTTAATGTATATGAAACAGAAAATGGTTGAAAGAACCCCTCTCTTTGTTCTGGAGTAGTAGGTCTATTGTAGATGATCTTCTTTTCGTTTGTAAGGATATTAAATCTAACAAGGTGAATACTATCGGTCCCCTTTTCTGTATAAAATATATAGTTATCCCTAAAAGTTAAAAACTTTTCCGAAAAACTACTATTCAAAAATCCGCTAATTTTACTGTGAAAGATCACTTGAGAATTGTCAAAGTCAAACTCATCCACACTTACATCATCTTCAAGGATTTTATCAGACATTATACTTCCTTTATAGGAAAGAAAATATAGTTTATTATCAACAATATCTAAAAAATTGATTTTATGCCCTGGAATGGAAAAGTTTTTAATATCTAATTTTACATCTTTAAGTTCTGGAAGAGTTTTAAATGTTGTTATTTCTTTCTCTGACTTTTTGCAAGAGGTTGAAGAAACTAAAAGTAAAAGAATTAGTAAGAAAATGGATAAAAACTTAAAATTTTTGGTTCCCATCTTTTTACCCCTCTTTTTAAATGAACTCTTCAAATAATAAATTATAAATATATGTTTAAGTTTTTCAACTTTATAAAAATTACATTAATTCAAGCTCATTAATTAATTTTTAAGGTCATACTTTTTCCATTACAATTTGAACAATTGGGTCAGGAATAATGTAAGTTTTAGAGCCATCCTTATAACACTCTTCCAGGTAAGAATATTTTACTAAAGATTTGAGAACATTACTTAGCGTTTGATTACTGATCTCATTAGAATGTAAAGTTATGTATTCTTTAATTTGTGAAAAGGTTTTCATTTTATAGGCAATTGCTTTTAAAACCAATTTGTAGTTTTTAGATTTTGAAAAGATATTCTCTAATTCTTGCTTAACAAGCTCCTCTGCCATGTTAAGTGCTTCATCAAGTGCCATTTTATAATCCCCCTTTGAATTCACAATATATCCATATATGATAACATAACCGACAAGCCCATCTAAAATATTTACAGCCTTTTCAATTTCATCCTCTCTCGGTTCAACTTTAATCTGCTTAAAACCCTCAATTAAAAGGTTAACAGAATCTCTTTTAGGGAACCTATCAAGCTTAATTTCTTTTAAATATCTACCAAATAGTGGGGATTTTGGATCATCTTTCTTAAGAAAATCATGTAAAATACCAACTTCAGAACCCGTAAGTATAAACTGAATATTTTCAAGATAATCATAAGCATGTGCCATCAAGTTTAGCATCTCAATACCACCTCTTCCATAGAACCTTAGATTTTGTGCCTCGTCAACAGCAATGATGAGCTTTCTTTTTGATTTTTTAAGAATATTATCAAAATCATCAAGTGCTTGCGAAAGAGTCGGTCTTACGCTACTTTTTTCTTTTAAATTAATTTCAAGCCATGGAATTTTGATGTTAGATACTAACCCAAAAATTTTCTTAAATATACTTTCTCTAATGATCTTTTGGAGTGAATTAATAATGTAATCATTTAATTCGTTTTTATTGATGATATTGCCTTTAGTGAAGCTTCTGCAGTCAATAAATACAAACGGATTACTTTCTTTCTTTTTTTCTTCAAGAAATACTCGTAATAGAGAAGTTTTTCCAATTCTTCTTATACCTGTAAGGAGTATTATTCTATTATTGCTTAATGCATCCTCTAATTCTTTAAGCTCTTTTTCTCTATCGTAGAGGTCTTCTCTTTTAACTTTAGGCTCTAAAGAAAAATACATTTATTCCTCCTTAAACTTTTACTTTCGTAGTTTAAACCTTGGTTGACTTAGTCAAAGGGGGTTGACTTAGTCAAACTAGGTTGACTTAAATTATTATAGCAAAGAATTGCATAAAGAATAAAATATATGCCCTTTTTCGATAATTCTTTTGGAATAGATTTAATTAGTAACAGCTAAATTAAAATGATACAAACTATCATAAATTGACCTTAACCATAATAACTGATTAATATTTTTTGTTCCTCTTTTATATAGGTTACATTTGCTCCTAAGTTTTCTGCTACAAAACGCAATGGTATAAACGTTCTTCCCTTAACAATTAATGGTGGTGAATCCAATTTGACTTCTTTTCCATTTACTACTGCTCGATTTGAACCTACAGTTAGAATAATCTTTGTTTGTCCAAGTTCAAAAGTAATTGTTTTTACTGCTCCAGTTTTCTGATCTTCCGTATAGGTTATTTTGGCTCCAATAATTTCAAAAAACCTTAGAGGGAGATAAGATCTTCCATTTGAGATAAAAGGAGGATCCACTGATACTTCTTCTTCGTTAACTATGGCTTTGCTCGAGTTTATTTTAAGAGTTATAGAGTATCCAAGCCATATTTCTAAATTCTTTTCATCAGTATTACCAGCTATATCTTCTGCTAATACTTTAAATTGATTTTTCCCGCGGTTTAATTTTAAGTTATAATTAAACGAGCCATCTTTCCCTGAAAATTCAATTCCTTTATTATTTATCGTAAGAACCTGATCAATTAATGAAAGCTCCGAGCCATAATAAATAGTTTTTGGCAGGACTATAGATCCTTCAATCTTATAATTGTCACTCATTGTAGTTACTTTTGATTTCTCAGGTTTCTTGATTTTTATCTGTGGCTTTATTGTGTCAACCCATACCTCTAATACATTATAATCTCCTGTAGTCGGTAGATCGCTTTGTGAAAAGAACGATATCTTTGCTTTATATTGTCCACCATCAAAATAAATAGGTTCAGTATATGGAATAAAAGTATTTAAATAGAAAAATATTCTTGCATCTGGATCATGGGTTTCAAATGTTAAAACTGGTGGTGATATATACCAACTCTCCTTGCCAATTTTACCATCTTTTATTACTGGTTTTATTTCATAAATGACTCTTTTTGGAAAGATATAAAATTCTTCCGAAGGAACCTCCTCTTCTTTGGAAGTTGAAAGGAAGATTCTATAGTATTTGTCAGATTCTATTGGATTTTTAAACCCCGCTTCAGAACCTATGTTTATGCTAATGGAACTATCAGGTTTAATCTCTCGGTTTAATTTAATCTCAAGTTTTGAACCAATAACATTAATTAGTTCTGGATGCAGGATACCCTTAAACTCTGTTGAACTTAACCCTACAATTAAAGGATTTATTTTTTGTGGAATATAAGTGCTTTCTGGAAATCTTATAAATATTGAATCATCAGGATTTAAGCCTTTTTCTGGTCCAAGAGTAAAATTAATAGAATAGCCAGTTACTGAGTCGGCTTCTTGTGAATTAAAGCCAATTGTATTTATCTTAAATTTTCTCTCCTCAATTTGAACTTCTCTTGTGTATTTCCAATTTTGTCCTTCGCCTATTTTATAGCCAAGCTTGATTTCTTGAGGACTTTCTGGATTTACAAAATACTGAACACAGACCTTTAGGGTGGATTTAAAAGAAGAATTGAATGATATAGACTCCTTTGGATAAACTGTAATAACATTGTTATTAATTTTATAGTTAGAATGTATTAATTTTTCTTGAGAATATCGTATAAAACGAAAATAAACACTAAATGAACGAGAAATTTTTAGAGACTCTGGAATAAGCAAATACATCGGATTTTCTGGGCTAATTATTTCATTATCTTCTAAAAAGGTCGTAAAGATATATTGAGCCTCTTTTGATATAGTCTGCGGATAAATATTTAGTGGAGCATCCCCGTTACGTATAAAAAATGTTTTTGTTTTTATAAAAGGCGTTTCCAAATAAAGTTTCTTTCGTGATACCTGAATAATTAAATTTTTCTCACCAGGAAGAATTGTATTTCTAATTCCAAAACTTTGAGGTATTTCTATTAAAACATCAGTTCCGCTCTCTAAATTCACTGGAGTGGTTATAACTAAATTATTATTTGAAGATACATAGTAGTTAGCTACTTTACCATTTAACTTAATAGATCCTCTGGTTAGAGAAAATGAAGAAAAAGAGGAAATTGTTTTCGATGGCAACTCAATACCATAAGGGAAAATTATTGTTATGAGATCAAGATCTTTTGTAAGACCAATTTGAGACTCTAACTTAAATCTTATTTTATATGAAGCAACCGCACCAAATTCGGAAGGCTCAACCTCTACTTCTGGATATCCATTGGGACCAGATAATTCAGATTCTACGATATTATATGGAAGAGATTCTTTTACCCCAGGTTCAGCCGATGTAGATATTTTTAGCGTGTACGCCCCCGGTTTAGAAGGATTTTTAATTCCTGTATACTTACTAAAAAAGATGTAAGTGTAATTATTTGGATAAAGAGGATTATTTAAATAAATTTTTATTGAGCGTTCCTTGTAATTTATTTCAGGTAGACCAGAATCTTTAGAACACTTTACAGGAGGCATACCAACGGAAATTGTTCTTGCGAAATTTTGCCATACATCAACTTCATATTCCTCGCCGCTATCGCCTCTTTCCGTCCTCGGTATTATTACAGGTAGTGTTGTATCGTAGGGGAATATAACTTTTATCCATCCACCAGTTTCTATCGACTGTTTTAACAGGAATTTTATAATATATTCGCTCTCTTTATTTATTAGGTTTGTAGTTACAATTACTGTTACAGGTTCATTATTTGAATAAGTCTCTGGAAGAACTGGAAAATTCATGAGTAAGAGTGAAATTAGAATTAAGAGACAAATTATTTTACTTTGTTTCATCTTAGATACTCCTTTTCACTTTTTTATATGTTCTAAGATAAATATACATTTTGTAAGACTAAGGTTCAACTTATTGGAATATTATTAAAGCTCTGTTTTTTAGTTGCTAAAAACTTTATTATAATAGGAGATGAAATTAATGTTTTTCTATTAATAGAAATATAATTTTAAAAGCATCTTTAAAGGAGGGGGTTTACATACTATGAAAAGAAACAAAATTGGCGGGATAATCTTCATTATCTTTATCGTCGTTGTTATTGCTGCTTCTATCATTCAGAGCAATAGAGGTAAAGTTAGTGTAGAAGAAGAGGTGATAACCGGGAAGGGGAATAATATTTCTCTAATTGAATTAGACGGAACAATTGCTGGAAGTAGTGGCTTAACTGGGGATGGAATAATTTCTCCGAAAGATGTTGAATCACTTCTTAACGAGGCAAAAAAAGATTCATCAGCAGCTCTTATTATTTCAATTAATAGCCCTGGAGGGAGTGTTGAGCCCACTCAGGAGATTTATAATTCAATAGAGCGATTCAAAGAGAAGAGTGGCAAAAAGGTATATGTCTGGATGAGGGAAGTTGCAGCTTCTGGTGGATATTATTTATCGTGTAGCGCTGATAAAATTGTAGCTATGCCCACTACGCTTACTGGAAGCATTGGAGTAATAATGAATCTTGTTAACTCTGAAGAATTACTAAAAAAGATTGGAGTATCAATCTATACAATAAAGAGTGGTGAATATAAAGATATGGGTTCCATTTCCCGCCCTTTAACAAATGAAGAGAGGGCAATATTTCAAAACATAATCGATGAATCATATGACCAGTTTCTTAAAGTGGTTTCCAAAGGCAGAAATATACCTTTAGATAAACTTAAAGATCTTGCACAGGGACAGATATTCACTGGAATCAAAGCAAAGGAAGTAGGGCTAATAGATGAAGTTGGAGATTTAGAAGACACAATTGCACTTGTTAAAAAGGACTTAAATATTAAGGGCGAACCAAAAATTATTACTCACAAAAAAAGAAGATCTTTCTTTTCTCTCTTAGGAAATGTTATTCCTTATACTCAGTTTGATTTACTTAAATCACTAAAACCCCTAACAGTTGAATATTTGATGGTTCCTTAAAATATATTTATAAAGCAAATTGTTTAGAAAGGTGGAGAATTATGGAAACAATGTTTGAGCTTATGATGGCTACCATTACATCTCCAAGAGAAGCTTTTAGGAAAATAAGGGAGAATCCAAAAATTTCTTCTGCTCTAATTTTTTTGCTTATTCTTGGGGTTTTATCGGCAGTTTCTTTTAGTTTTTCCTACTCGAATCTATTTTCAGGTATTTTAAGAACCGAACCTTCCATTGGTGCAGATGAATTTTATGGATTTTATACTGACTTTTTGAAAGTTTTTTTAAACTCTCCATTTACATTTGTTTTGATAATAATTGGTGTCTATCTTTCAACATTCCTAATGTCCGCCCTTTATGATTTTATTGCCCAATTTGTATTAAAGAAATCAAACGGAATACCACTCTTTATAGCTTTTAGCTTCGCCCAAGTACCAACTTTAATCTCTCAAATTCTTATTTTAATATTATCTCTTCTTGGTAATTTCCAGCTTTCCCTCATTTTTTCTATAATCTTTGTAATCTGGGGAATTTATCTTTATGCTCTTGCAATCAGCGAGATTTATGAAACAAATATTGGCTCTGCTTTTGGAATCTTCTTTATACCTGTAGTAGTTGGTTTTATCATTTCAATAGTTTTATCAATTTTCCTTGTATTTCCACTAATGCAGATAATAGCAAAGATAGCACCAGAAATACCAGCATTTCCGTTTTTCTCTCCATGATAGAGACTAAAAACTTAACTAAATCTTATGGAGACCTTCTTGCAGTAAATAATTTAAATATAACTGTTAACTCTTCAGAGATTTATGGATTTTTGGGTCCTAATGGAGCAGGTAAAACAACAACGATAAAAATCCTTGTTAGCCTCTTAAAACCAAGTTCTGGAACTGCTTTGATTAATGGAATTGATGTAATAAAGGACCCTCTAAAAACAAAAACTTTAATTGGCTATATTCCTGATGAACCTTTAATTTATCCAAAGCTTACAGGAAGAGAATTTCTTTTATTTATTGCCGATATTTTTGAGATTCCTTTTAATTTCGCAAAGGAAAAAATTGATGACCTCTTAGATTTATTTTCTCTTACAGAGAGAAGCAACACTTTAATTGAAACTTATTCTCATGGAATGAAACAGAAACTTGTCTTTTCTGCAGCACTATTACACGATCCTGAAGTTTTAATTATGGATGAGCCAACAGTAGGGCTTGACCCACAAAGTGCAAAGTTAGTCAAAGATATTATGAGAGAGCTCGCAAACAAAGGTAAAACAATATTTATGTCTACCCATATCTTAGAAATTGCTGAAAAAATGTGCAGTAGAGTAGGAATAATAAACAAAGGGACCTTAATTGCCGAAGGAACAATAAATGACCTGCGAGAAAAAACTCATGATGAAGCAGGAGACTTAGAAAAATTGTTTATTGAACTCACCGGGGGAGAGGACTCAAAAGAACTTATTAAATCATTAAGTAATTGATAGGTATGAAGAATATATATCAAATAGTAAAAGTAGACTTTCTAACAATTATTAACTCTTTGAGTAAGAATAAGAAAAGTGCTATATTAATTTTTACACTTCTCTGTATAGCAGGTGGAGTAATTTTTTATCTATTAGTCAAATTTGCTATTTTCCTTTTTGGCTCAATTGATTTAGTTATCTCTGTACCATTTTTAGGCGAGATCCCGCTTTTAATCATAGCTTTTATTCTATCTCTTGCATTTATCCTTCTTTTGCTTGAAAGCCTGTCTATTATTTTAGGGAAACTTTATCTATCTTCTGATACTCAGCTTCTTATGTCTCTTCCAATAAAGACTAATAATATCTTTCTTGGTCGGTTAATCTCTACAATCTTACAAGAAGACATCTTCTTATACCTGCTTGTTTATCCATTCCTTGTTGGTTACGGGATTTCTAATTCATTAAATATTTTATTTTATGTTGAATCTTTTCTTTTTATACTCTTCTTTCCTGTTTTGCCTTTATGCATTGCTGTATTTATTTTATTGCCTCTCACAAAATTAATCAGCGCCTCAAAGCTTAAAACAGTAATTTATGTAGTTCAAATTATATTCGCCTTTGGTATATATTTGCTCTCACAAATTTTTAATCCTGCCTATGATATAGTTAAAATAGAAGATTTCTCTACAATTTTTGAGAAAGGATTTTCTTTTATTCGCTTTTTACCGGGTAATGTTGGAGTACATATTTTGTCCGCATTTGAAAACAATCAAATAATTACGGCAAGTCTGATTTTTCTCCTGTACATACTTATTAACGTTCTTCTAGTATCAATTGCTACTATTTTTTCAGCTTTATTCTATGGGGAGAGCTTGAGTAAATTAAGTACAGCACAAACTTCTAAAGTATATCTTCCAAAAGAGGAAAAAACTTCTAAAACTCTTAATTTCTTGCCTAAAAAGATAAGAGGAATGGTGAGTAAAGACTTTAAGATGCTATTACGTGATAGCAAAATTAATTTAAGCTTAATTATGTCTGTTGCCTACATTGTATTTTTTATGTTCTTCTTTGTATTTGTGCTTGGAAAGCAAATGCCAGATGAAAATATTCCAGTTTTAGGGTCACATTTTAATTTTAGAGATTTCATATATCCTTTTGTATTTCTTCTTTCAACATTTACCATCTCCAGTATTAGCTCATACATCTTTTACGGAGAGGCAAGAAATGTGTGGATACCCTTTACTTCTAAACTAAGTTTTAAAGAATTTCTTTATTCTAAGCTTATCATCTCACTTATCTTAACTGAATTGGTAAATGTTATTCTATTTTTAATTCTTGTTTTTATGTTTCGCCCAAGTGCCTCCTCTCTTATTTTTATTAGTATTATTGCTTTTATTGTTCCAATTCTTTTTGTTACAGCGAATATTTGTGTACCTGCAATGTTTCCAGTCTTTAAAGAAGCTGAAAACCCTAAAAAGCTGATCCCTTTAAAGGTATCCCTCATAACCACAATATCTTTTTTCGCTTTTATCTGTGGAGTAATAGGACTGCTATTTCTTAACATATTTCTTTTGAATTACTTAAACCTGACTCTATCAACTACAATAATAATTTTTTTAATTGTACTTATTACTGCAGTTATTTGCTTTCCATTACTTTTAGCTGCTGAAAAATCTTTAGAAAACTTTCAGATAGAGTAAAATGATTCTTCGCTAACGCTCAGAATGACTGCGAGGTTGTAGGAGATTCCTTAAGGACTTGTGCGATAATACCGCACTTCGGAATGACGAGTTGGTGTCTTCCTGAGGGAGCATCACCCACGCGACCGAAGGAACCTCTGGTGTGTCATTCCGAGCGATTGCGGGAATCCATGATTAGAAATTGGTCTGGATCCCCGATAAATACATTCGGGGATGACAGTTTGTAGACTTTCGGAGACGACACAAGGACAAATGCGGAGATTCCTCAATACGTGTGCGAAAATACCGCACTTCGGAATGACGGTGGGTGGTTATCCTGAGGGAGCGTATTTTGCGACCGAAGGAATCTCTCCTCTTTTTATAGTACCTGTTAAAGTTGAAAAATGGCCCGGATACCCGATAAAAGATTTCGGGAATGACAGCGGCATACAGGAATGTCCGCCACTACGAGAATAACGAAATGATTAAATGAGGAGATTCTTCGCTAACGCTCAGAATGACTGCGAGGTTGTAGGAGATTCCTTAAGGACTTGTGTGCGATAATACCGCACTTCGGCATGACTGTTGGGTGTGTCGCCCTGAGGGAGCATCATCCAAGCGACCGAAGGAACCTCTCGTATTTTGCATTTTTATTTTTAAACCCAATAAATACGAAACATCGAAACGTGGATAAAAAGATTTTCTTAAGAGAGAGAAAATAGTTTTTTGAAGATATTTAAAGCTTCTTCAGGGGATTCTACATCTGTCACAAGTTTTTCCATAGGGCAACTATCAGTTTTGTCTTTATTTAATATTTTAGGAACCAACTCACTATATTTTAGGTTTATTCCTCTGTTTGTAATTAAGTCTTTTGCCTTAATACTTATAGTGCCACCATAAACGAATGAAGGCTCTAAATTTAATATAAGAAGGGCTCCTGCCTTTCCAATAATTTTATCACCAATTATTAAATCTTTATAATTTTTAGGCTCTTTACTTTGTTTAACTACAAATTCAGCAAGGGGCAATAACCCAGCTTTTAATGATGCAAAAATTCTCTCTCCGTTAAGATATGCAGAGACTGAAAAACCATTCTTTTCAATATCTTTAATTACACTTTCCTGAGAATTCATAAATCTTTATTTTAATTACTCAGTGGACCTTTCGGTTTTCACCCATTTATTAATTTTTTTTCCTGATAGTTTTAAAACAACTGCCCATGTGTATGGCAAAGGGAGTAGAAAAACAAAGAGAGAAGAAATTATTAACTTAAAAATTTCAAAGCCAGGAAGCTCATTTAAGGGCTTAAAATTTTTGTCAAATGTAAATTCGTATCTGTTGTAGCAGTAAATAGAAAATAGTAAATAAGGAATATTTAAAAGAGTAAATGCTAAATTGAAGTAGCTACTATGCGTAACAGTAGTAGTTGAGATAATGTTAAGCTTTGAGAGAATGAAAATAACATTCATTGCTGCTACAACAAATCCAGAAAGTTGATATATGATCCATTCAAGAGGTCCTTTAATAAATAGTTCAAAGTATAATCTACTCCACTTTTTAAGTTTGCTCATAACATCGAGATGTCCATATGCCCAACGAAGCCTCTGGTTAAAATAACCTTTTAGAAGTGGAGGAGTCTGTTCGGTGGATATTACTGGCAAAAACTCTACATTTTTTCCACAAACTATATAGCTCCTAACCCCTAAATCTAAATCCTCGGTTAAAGAGGTAGGGTCAAATCCAGAAATTTTATATAAAGTTTCTTTTAATACGAATAAATTTGTCCCCCCCGCGAAAGGAATAGTTTTAAAAATTATTGGGAGATACCAATCATGTGATACAGCTTTAAATAAGCCACCAAGTCGCGATATTAGCCCCATATTATAAAAATTCCTTACCTGAAATAATGGACCCTGTAAAATTGGCATATTTTCCGCTTCTTCCAAATATCTCTCTGCTACATATAAAAGAACTTCTTTTGCTGGTCTACTTTCTGCGTCATAAAAGCCAATAATCCTTGACTCTCCGTTTATGAACTTAAGTCCATAATTTAAAGCTCTTCCCTTTGTAGATTTAACTTCGCAATTTAAAAAGCTACCAGGAAATTCTCCTGAAAAATTAATTGGTACATCGCAGACTTTGATATTATATCCAGAATCTGAATATTTATTGGCAAATTTTAAGGAGATTGACTTAGTGCTTGGAAGTAGAAAATCAAGCAAATCAGCTGATAATTCATTAAATGTATCTACCTTTAAGTTTTTAAGTTCACTTAGATATTCAGCATATATTTCTGATAAGTGAGATATTTCCTCGCCTTTAAGAAAAGGGAAAGAGTTTCGTATTGCAAAGATTCCTTCAAGGTAAAAGCTTTTTTTTGAGTAAAATGACCTTCTTAAGATGTTTCGAGCAATTGTATCAATTTTATTAAGTGTCTCTTCAACTTTAAGCTCTTCCGTATATCTATTGATCTCCTGATAAACTTTATAGTAGAATTCTCCATTTTGAGCATTATTCAGGTTTATAAGTGAGAGCAAAACTACGGTTTTATGGGAAAGCTCCTCTTTTAATCCTGTTTCATAGAGAGCTAATTCCTCTAATAAGTTTTCAAAAGTTTCCTTTTGTTTTATCTCTTCTTTTTCATCCGTTATAACAATAACTTCAAAAGAATCTTTTGGATAGTCAAGCTTTAAGATATTCTGTAAAGTTGACTCAATGACCTGTGCTTCATCTTTAGCAGGGATGAGTATAGATATAAATGGAAGGGGTAGTCCTTTATGTTTGGCTACATAGTTTAGATAGTTAAGAGAAATATTTTCTTTTTTGCTCCAATAATGCTTAGATGCGTATCTTTTCCAGACAAAGAAGCGAATGAATAATAAGAATGATAGAACATAGAAGAAAATAGCAATGTAAAAAAAACTCTCATCAATCCCCATTATATACCATTATAACAGCATTATCTTTCTTTACATAATTAAGCTGAAAACTAAATTCTTCTGCAATAAAACGTAACGGGACAAAAGTTCTCCCATTCTTAATTTCGGGTGGTACAGGTAAAGAAGTCTTTTCTTCATTTACAGTTACAGTTTTATTTCCAACCTGCATAACTATTTTTTTACCATATGGATCAGTTATAGTAATAATCTGGAATATTGGTTCAAAGTTAATTTCACAGTCCAATATTTCAGCAAAAAATCTCAAAGGAACAAAAGTATAACCATTCTTAATGTAAATAGGGGCATCAAGTGTAACTTTGCCGAATGATGTTTCTGCGACATTAGTGCCAATGAAAAGTTTTAAAGTGAAGTTGGGATAATAAGTTACAGGTAGATAATAAGTTTTGCTATTACCAGCAGGATCTATTGCTTCAAATGTTAGACTGTTAAGCCCCGGACTTAAACTATAATTAAAACTAAAATTTCCATTCTCGTTAGGCATTGGTTTTCCATTTAAATAGATGATAGCATCAGGAGAGGTTTTCCCTTCAATTATTATACTTCTTCTTATGGAACGACTCCATGGAAGGGGTTTAGTTACTTCAATAAATGGAGGAACTGTATCAAGCACAACTATTATTTCTTTATAAGAAGAATTGCCTGCAAGGTCAGTAGCAACTATAGAAATTGTATTTTCTCCTTCAGTTAGTTTTAAAATAGCATTAACATTTCCCGAGATTGCCTGAAAAACTTCGTTCTGGACTTTAACTTCAGAAAGATTTGATTCAATTATGGTGAAAGAAAGTGTAAATTCAGCTTTGTTTGTGTAAATCTTTGTTTTTTCATCCAATTGTATTATTGGAAAGATTGTATCTACTTTCAATGTGTACTTTTTAACTTCTTCTTTTGCATATTTACCGTGAGAGCTATAAAAATATAATTCATGAATTCCAGAAGAGAGAGTAAAAGGACTTGTGTATTCTATAAAATCTTTACCATCGAAAGAGTAAAAAGTACCTAATCTGAGCTTATTCTCAGATGAAACCTTAAATGAAATAGTGGGCTCACTTTTGTACCAACCATTTTCTCCATCTGGAGTAACTGGATTTATAATTATCGTGGTGGTTGGCAATGGAATGATTTTAAAGTCCATGGTTGTGACAATTTTCGTCTCTTTGCTTGTAGAAACCCCTATATTATAAAATCCTGAATCGGATGGATTTTCAATCTGCGAATCTTCTGTAAATTGTAGAACTACCAATTCATCAGGGAGAAAATCTCTATTAACATCTATTTGAACCTTTAATAGGTCTGGATCGTAGAGTACATTAAATACAGGAAGTTCTACATCATTTAAAAATATTCCTTTTTCGTAATTTGATGGAATTTTAAATCCTTTACTTAAGTAAACATTTATTTTGTCCCCTTTAGTTAATGCTCCAGCTTCACCAATGTTAAAGCTTAACTCAAAGCTTGATCTTTCCAAAACTGTATCAGAAGAAATCTCTACTTTAACATTTTTTAAAGTTGATTCAGTAATCTGAATATTGGGAGATCTCACATAAGAGACTTCTCTTGATGTTGCAACACTGAAAGAATATTCTCCTGGAGTTTTAGGATTTAAAATATTGGCATTTTTACTGAAATGAACATTAACTTTTGTGTTTGCTGGTAAATCTTGCGGTACATTTAATATTATTTCAAAATTTTCTTTCTTTATGAATGGATTAATTTCTAAAGGTTTTCCTTGAATGGTAACATTATTTTTATCGATATAGTTTGGAATATACGAACCCTTTGGGAAAGTTACAAAGATTCTATCTTTTTCCTTAGCAAGCCTGCCACCACCGCCAGTTTTAAATGATAAATCTATATCGGAAGAGGTACCTACGTAGGGAAGGGATAAACTCACAGTCAATTCACCTATAACGCTTGGTCCAATCATATATTCATTTGATGGAACATTTGTTCCTTCTTTAGCAGTATGGATCTCCAATTTGTATCTACGAGGATCGGGGGGATTTATAATTCCAAATTCCTCAGGAATAAAAATTGTTACCTCACTTTTAGGTAGAATCTCTACGGGAGTAAAAACAATTAACGTATAGGTTCCCTCTATTTGTGGTGGTTTAATGGTTGGAACATTATTCACAATTATATCTCCAGCTCTTCCGCTTTTAGGCAAAGTAGTGGTTTGCGGGAAATATATTGTAATTTGAGCTCCAATATTTAGTTTGCCAACAAGACCTGTTTTGAATTTAATTATGTAGGCAGATGGAGTATTAATATATGGTTTATCGACTGTAACATTTACATCCTCTATTTTAGAAGACATTATTTTATATGGCTTCGACTCCACATGAATTGTATCAGACGAAGTATATACCGTTAAAGTGTAATCATCTGGCTTTTCAGGATTTCTTATGCCTGCTTCTAAAGCGAATTTAACAGTAACATCACTATTTTCTAAAACAACCATTCCTGGATAAATTTTTACAACCCTTCCATTTACAGAGGGTTTGGCAGAAGTGCATACAACACCGTTTACGGTTACGGCGTCAACTTCAATATCCTGAGGAACATAAGTTCCATAAGGGAATTCTATTACAATAAAACCACCATAACAGCTTGAAAGTCTGCCTGATGTGGAGGTTTTAAATTTAATAATGTATTCTGCATTTTCTCCCACTATGTTGGGCGTAACTGTAACATCAGGAGGGGTAATTATTGAACCTCTTATGCCATAAGGGTTTGATATTGACCAGTGAGGCTGTTTACTTGTTGCAACAGCAATTAAGTAGCAAGCACCTCCTCTTGGATTAATTACTTTACATATTCTTATATATACATAAGTAACAGATGGTATACCATTTGGAACAGTTATGATTAATACTGGAGAATTGTCTTTATCTTCTGAAACCTCAAAAGAAGCAGGTATCCCATTTACTGTTAAAACATTACACTGGTAATATCTTGGGAATGTTGTCCCTGACGGAAAAGCAATATAGATTTTATCACCAGGCTCCAGTATTCCACATTCATCAGTTTCAAACGTGATAAAATAGTCTGCAACCTCGCCTGCTATGTCAGGGTCAACTCTAATTCTTACATTACTAACTTTTGGGGAGCCAACAGTAAAACTAATTGATCCACTCTTACCACCTGCTACTGCTGTAATAGTAGCTTTTCCCGGGGATTGAGCTTTGTAAGTGGCAGTAGTTGCATTACTTGAAATGATAATCCCTACACCACTTAAAATCCAGTCAAATCCAACACCTTGAATAATGCCACCATTCTCATCATATGCTGTAGCGTTAAAAGTTATAGTTTCTCCTAATTTGATACAACTTACAGCAGGAGTAACTTTTATAGTAGCAATATCTGCAGCTAATAAAAGGGAAGGAAAAGCTTCCAAACAAAGAAGAATTGTAATTAAAATGGCAAATAATTTCTTCATAGTTTAATCACTTCCTTTACACGCAAAATTTAGATATGATTTTCCCTTCATTGCTGTCATATATTACATCACCATTTAATACCTTATTCAAAAATTCAATTGGAACTACAATGTTTCCATCAAAGATTGTTGGAGGACTTTTAAGACTAACTTCCGTTTCAGAAGAAGGGGATTTAATCTTTATTGTGTTATCATATGGTTTAATCAGGATTTCTTTTTGCGCATATGAGAGAATTGCAAAAGATTCTTTATCACTCCACGTGAGCTTAAAACCAAGGTTTATAGAAGTAAATCGCAAAGACACATATACTTCTCCACTTTTACTGTCTATAAAAGGAGGAGGATTTATTTCCTTTTCCACAGCATCAACAATCGCTTTATTTTTTCCAATGAAATATTCGATAATTTTAGCTTTAGTCACAAAAAACTCTAAATCAACTATTGTTTCGTTTCGAGCTTTATCGATTGCTTTAACTATAACTTTATTTTTACCGGCTTTTGGAATGTATCTAAAAGTAAAATTTCCGTAGGTATCAAGTTTTACTTTGTAATTGTCTAAATAGACAACACTTCCAATTTCTGCTTTGCCAATTATATCAACAGTATCACTGCAAATTCTGCTGCCCTTTTTTGGAGAAATAATCAATAGTGTAGGAGGGGTTAAATCAACAAAAATTGTAAAAGATAGTTCTGTTTTGTAATTTGCAGAATCAACCGCAACGACCTTCAACTTATTCTCGCCAGGTTTAAGTGTTTGTTTAATCCTTGCAATACCTAAACTATCTACATAAGTTTTATTATCACCAAGAAAAATAGTAACGGGAGAAAAATCTTCAATAGCAAAAACCAATTCTTTATTAAGTTCATTAATAAAAGAACCATCCACAGGGTCAATAAGCTTTATGGAGGGAGCCACAGAGTCTACATAAAATGTGGTGGAATTAACATTTTCTTTAGCTCCACTATTTCTAACTCCATAATATTTTAAGGTGTGAATACCATTTTTGATCATAATTTGCTCTTCATATAATGAGTATGGATCTTCATCTAAAGAATAATATATCTCCTTTGCTAACTCAGAAGATAGTCTAAGATTAAATTCTTTGGGAATCCAACCTGAAGCAGTCGTTATATTCACCTCTTTTTCTAAAAAAATGGAATTTTCAGGAAGCTTAAAAGTTACTTGGTTTGACTCAATAAAGAAGCTTTTGTCTTCGAAGAATACTAAAATTGAATAGTCTTTCCCGGGAGAAAGAGGATTTCTTATTAAAGCAGATTTTAAAAAAGTAATTGCCAATGAATTCTTTAAATTAGCCCTGATTTTTAAGTAGATACTATTAGATGTAACATTTGCGTATATAGGACATCCTTGGTCAATATCAATAATTACTGATTCTAATTTTATAGAAGGAGGTATAGTAAAACCTATTGGTAAATTAATTACAATAGCGCTTTCCGAGTCAATTACAAATGGCAGGTCATTAAATAAAAGTTGGATACTCGATATTTCTCCACATATGTTAGGTTCAATGGAACAAGTTAAGTCAGGATTGTCTTGTGCGTTTGTTTTACTTATGGGGAGAAAGATCAATATAGCAAGAATTAACGATACAATCTTTTTCATATTATCCAACCCTCTCTGTGTATTCTTCCATTAATTTTACTTCACTTGCAAGATACTCATCATTTACAAGCATAACTTTACAAATAACCTGATCCCCAATTTCAAGCTTACTTACAGAGATTGAATATGCTGTTTTGGGGTCAAGCTTTATAACTATTCCTGAGTCAAGCTTTATGTAATTTAATTGAATGTTTAATTCGATTATCGTTCCGCTGATAAAGCCATAATCTTCACTTACCTGTACAATATAGCCAGTTATAACTCCTTTATTCAATACTCCTTTTATGTCAACTGTTCTACCAACACACAATGAACTTCCTGCAACAAAAGATAACTCATCAATATTAAGAATATAGCCATTATCAAGAAGATAAGAATTTCCTACTTCTATTACTTTTGTTATGCTTCCTCTAACGTCAATCAATTCATCGTAAGTAAAAATTCTAATCTTTTCTACTATTCCAAAATCTCCATAATCTATGTACTTTGCTTGAACAATGCTCAAAGAGTGGGGAATCTTTAAATCTTCTGAATATAGGAATAGAACTATTTGCTCTGTATGTAAGGATATAATATTATTACCCAATGATTTTACTGCCACTAATTCCGAACTAATTTTCTTGATTTTTCCATAATCGGAAACGTTGCAACTTATTAAAGCATTATCGTTTTTGTTGAGAATAATTTTTACTTTTGCTCCCAAAGGAACATTGTTTAAAGGATCAGTTTTTATAACCATACCAGATTTTAAAACTATCTCTCCGCTTTTCTTAAACCCTAAAACGTAATCGTACAGGGTTTTAAGCTCACTCTCTCTTACTGCTGCTGCTGATGTTGTACCTGTAATCTGGGTTGCCTTTAAAAGGCTTTTAGGTTTAGAGACTGATTCTGATGTAGAGGTTGATGCAAAATGTATTGGTATAATTTCACTAACATAGAATTTATTTTCATAATTAAGTCCCTTTACAGTTATTAAATTACCTATCCTCAAATTCGATATAGTATCTAAATTATTTTGAAGGTTAGTTTCATTTAGATAGCAGAAACTCAAGTTCATGTTCTTTAATGTAAAACCGAAATTATAAATTTTTGAGAGTTCCCCTGAGATAATTCTTTCCTCTCCTTTATTAAAAGCATAGATGCTTACAGCATAAAATTCATTGTCATTAATAATAGCCCTTACTACTATATCTTTTCCAAGAAGAGTATCTAAATCTACCTTCTCATCCATATCTTTAATTATCGTTCCGCTTGTAATTTTAATAGGTTTATTTATGCTTGAGAGCGTTATGACACTATCTTTAATTTCTTTTAAAGTGCCTTTTAAAACAGTAGATAGTGGCTCATCTTCAACTATCGACTGAGCGATGAGAGCACTCTCTTTTCTTATAGTTTTTATTGAAACATATTCACTTATATATACTCTATTTATAGCATCGATATCTAGTGAAATTGGTTCATAAATTGAATCAAGATTAATTTTCCCTCCGATATAATCTATAAAGGTTATTTGTCCCTCAATCGACAGAATTTCACCCTTTGTTGCAGTGGATTTATTAATGAAATCATTTAGTTTAGAAAGAGTATCTTTATAGGATAATCCCAAAGAGCGAATAGCTCCGGAATAGCCACCTTTTTTAACTGCTTTATAAACTATTTCTGGATTTTTACCTGATAATTCAGAAAGAAACCTAATAGCTAATAGTTCTTTTTCTGGCAAGTCTCTATATACATAATAGAAACTTTTATAAGGCTCAGAACCAAAAAATGCATTCATAAACTTAAGTCCTGAAATATCATCAGTTTCTTTAGTTGATGGTGTTTCATTTAAAATTAAAGAAGAATAACTTAATTCTGATAATAAATTGTTAAATTCTCTGTTAAACCTAAAAGCAAAATAATTTTCTCCATTAAAAAGCGGAAGATAAAGGAATGAAATAACTATTGCAAAAGTAGCAATCAAAGCACCAACTTTTGGGAAAAGCCTTGTATTGGCTGATGTTTTTCTTCTATTAGTAAGCTCATCGGAAACCTCAATAATTGCTTTTTTAACCCTGAAATCCAATTCAGGAGAAGTGTTAATTGTCTCTTTTTTTTTAAGCTCGGAAAGTTCAAAAATCGATTCTTCCACTATTGCAAATTCTTTACAGCTTGGACATATTTCAAGATGCTTTTTAACCCATAAAGGCATGTCTTTATCTTTATTTAGGATTAGCCAATTTTTTACTTTTTCACAAACTTTATTTTTCTCGTTCATTTTTCTCTTTTTTCCATCAAAGTTTTTATTTTTTCGGATAAAGAAATTCTTGCACTGTATAAACGACTTTTTAAAGTTCCACCAGGTATAGAAAGTATTAAAGAAATTTCTTTGATACTTAAACCGTTAAAATAATAATATTCTAAAATTTCTCTCTCCTCTCTTTTTATTTTCGTTAAAGCCTTTCTAACATAATTAATCTCTTCTAAATTAAATACTTCTTCTTCATCACTTGGTTCGGAAAATTCCAAGCCAGCAAAATCATCTTCTGATGATGTAACTTTTTTGCGCTTCAACAACTGGGAAGTTGCTTCATTTTTTAAAATTTTGTGAAGCCATGGCCTTATCGGATATTTTGGGTTAAACTTATCAATTGATTTAAAAAAATTAATAAAAGTTTCTGAAACAACGTCCTCTGCTTCTGTGTAATTATTTAAAATTCTAATAGCAGATTTTAATAACTCTTCTTTGTATATCTCATATATTAGAGACATAGAAGATGAGTCACCCTTTTTACACTTTAGAATAATCTCTGTTTCTTCTTCGCGCGATAACATAGTTATAAGATTTTAAGTATAACATAATATCGATAAAGAGAAGTAAAGATTTTTAAAAGAAAGAATTAATTTAATAAAATTCTAATGTCGAATTATCACCAATTTCTAAACTTAAGTTTAACTTCTTGGGAGAATGATTTCTTATAGTGCAATTTCTACCAATAACACTTTTTTTAAGGTTTATTCCTTCTAATTTGGTTTCATTCATAATTATTGTGTTTTCAAGAGTTGAATTTTTTATTATGCAATTCTCGCCAACAGAAACATTGAAAAGCACCTGACTATCTTCTATGGTCGAAGAAGGAGAAACTATATTAGTTTTATTTAAAATATTTCTTAGCACAAACTCATTAGCATAAAGCATTTGGTCGGTTCCACCAATATCAATAAATGTTCCCTTATACACTTTAGCAGTAACATCTTGGCTTTCCTCTATCAATTTTTGGATAGCATCAGTTATTTCAAGCTCTCCTCTCTTAGATGGCTTTATAGATTCAATTATCTTAAATATGCTTGGTTTAAAAATATACACTCCAACTATTACAAAATTTGATTTTGGATTTTTTGGTTTTTCTTCGAGTCCAACTACTTTTCCCGAAGAGTCAAATTCAACAACGCCAAATGGAGTTGGATCAGGAACCTCTTTAACAAGAATTCTTGCCTCCTCCAGAAAAGAAGAGCTATCAGGTAAAATTTCTGATGCACTGGATGGAATAATATTGTCTCCAAGAAACATTAAAAAGCTATCATTTCCAACAAAGTCTTTTGCCATAAGGCAGGCATGAGCTAAGCCTTTTGGTTCAGGCTGTATAATGAAAGAAAAATTGAAGGGATAATTGTCCAAATTATTATGAATATAATCCTCTATTGGATCTTTTATTTCTCTATTTACTATTATGGCAACATCTTTTACTTGAGATTTTTTGATCTCAGATAAAACATATCCTAAAACTGGTATATTGCAAATAGGTATTAAAGGTTTGGGGATTGAATACGTAAATGGCCTAAGCCTTGTTCCTTTACCGGCACAGAGTACAATAGCCTTCAATAGCCTTCTACCTTTTATGAAAGATTTTTTGCAACTATCATCAAATCTAAAATGTTAATGATACCATCTTCGTTTAAATCAGCTTTATCGTTATATCCGCTCTCTCCAGCTTTAAATCCAAAACTATTCTCGATATACTTTAAATCGTATTTATCAATTTTTCCGTCACCATTTATGTCTCCTAACTTTTCCACAACTGAAACATTCACCTCAACTTTTGCTTTTCCACCATTTGAATCAATATTAATAATTCCAGTTCTATTACCAAAGCTTAAGTTGCCTCCGTCAATTATAATTTTTACAATTTCATCATTACCAAAAATTTCTTGGCGGTCAAAAGATATCCAGCTATCTTTAGTGGATAGTTCAACATGAAGAGTGCTCGTACCCTCATTAATAATTTTTATTTCACGCTCTTTTTTCATACCTTTTTCAATTTTTCCAAAGTCAAGCTTATTTGGCTCTACTTTGAGTTTTGGTTCAAGGTACTTAAATTCAACTTTAAATGTCATTTTTTCTCCTGATTCACTTATATCAGTTATAAAGATTGCTGGACGACATTTCTTTTCATAGTCAAAACTGTCAGGAACGGTATATGGTGTAAACTCAGTTTGACTGTCCTCGAGGCTATATGCTGCATCAATTTTCCCTTTTACATTACCAGCATCCTCTACCCATACTGCAAAATGTGGAAATCTTGGTGGACCGTCGTTAAAGCGGTGAGTGGGAGTTATTGAGCCATCAATATGATATATAACTAAGCCTTGATCAGGTATACCCTGCCACCAGCTATCTATGCCAGTTAAAAATCTATTTTCTATTAAAAAGTATTCTTTTGTTCCGGGGATATCAATTCTATAGAGTCTATCTCTACCGTTTGAACAAAGAGCATCTATTTCGTAAGTTCCGGATTTTGTAATTTTTTTCGGAGTAAGCCAGCCGAGCTGGCTTCTTGAAAAGCCTGAAAGACCAAATATCTTATAGCTTGTAGATTCTGCCATAATATCCCATGGTCCTACAGCAATACCGCTTCCAGTATATGAATAAAGGTCCCAGCCACCTAAATTGTGATAAAATTCATGACAAATACCTTGAAGTGGCGCCATTTTATCAGCCTTAAATACTTCGGCAGTCATAATATATTCGTCCACATAAACTCCATCATATCCTATTCTTCCTGATACCCGACTCTTATGTAACCAAAAAAATGTACCGCCATAATTCCGCGGATCTCCAGCTTGAACAAATATAGTATGGTCAATTTTTCCATCCCCATCGTTATCATATTCTTTTAAATTGACATTTTTTTCTTTTAATTTTTCAAATACATTTCTCATAAGATATGATAGATCGCCGTTTGCTGCATATTCTTTCTTCTTAAGAGGCATAAGAATCCAGTCTCCAACACCATAACTTCCAGGGATAAAATCTACTGTTCCGTTTGTTACTTCAAGATAATAATTTCTTAAACTTCTTTCCCCTTCTTTGTTACTAAAAAAGTAATCATACATTTCCTGAGCAGTTCTTTGATGAGGCTGATCAGTAAAGTCCATAAGTATGGGTAATATCTTTATAGTTGTAGGAGCTGATTGTGTTTTGATAGGGAAAGAAAGCGAAAATGAAAAAATTAAAAGAAAACTAACTAAAAGGGTTGAAAAAACTTTCCTTTTCATATTTAGATATCACTCCTTATTAATCTTTGGAAAAGTATTTCCTATTATTGTTGAAACTTCTTTTAAAAATTCTTCATCTTCTTTGGTAAAAGCATTTTTCTTTACACTATCTATATCAAGTATACCTAAAATTTCTCCTCCCCCGACAATCGGAACAGCTATTTCAGATTTTACATTTCTATCACAGGATAAATAGCTTGAATCTTCGCAGACATTTCCAACAACAATAGTTTGCTTTTCTCTAACTCCTCGCCCGCAAATACCATCTGATATCTTTATTTTAGTGTGCGATGGAGGTTTACCGAGATAAGTTTCAAGGTGTAGGGTGTCACCATCTAAAAGGTATATTCCAATCCAGTTATATTTAGGAAAAGCTTCTTTCAAGTCATATATTATGTCGGATAGCATATAACGCCATACACTTGCGCCAACGCTATCATCTTTAATTCTTGAAAGAACTTTTAAATACTTACCTTTTATAGCCACATTGATATTATAATCAAATTGATTAATATTTTGAATATCTTTTTATGGTAAAAATAAAATAAATGTATTTTTTAAATGTATTTATTAATAATATCGATAATCTTGTTTATGTTTTGATTGGCTTAATCTCACTATTTTTTTCTTTAAGATTAATTATTATGTTTATTGTCAAAAATTTTTCTTGCTTAAAAGAAAAAAAATCTAATAAAATGGTTTCAGTTATAACTGAAGATAAAAGAGATTATCCATTCTTTTCTATTCTTATACCTGCAAGGAACGAGACAGCTGTTATCGAAAAAACCCTCTCTAATATTGTAAATCTTAATTATCCAAAAGATAAATACGAAGTTATTGTAATTGTTGATGCAAAAGAAAATTTTGAAAATGAAACAACAACAAAGGATAAAGTTCTTAAATTTGTTAGCGAGAATTGCAATAATGGTATTCCCACTGTGAAGTGTTTAGAGGTACCTGTTGACTTTGATGGTAGGTTAAATGGTATAAGAACAGGAAGAATTATCCCATCCACTAAAGGAAGAGCATTAAATTATGGTTTAACATTTGTGGAGAATAGAGGGGAAAACCATTATTGTTCCTTTTTTGATGCCGAAAGCCATCCAGATGTGAATATTTTGCTCAAATTGAGGGATAATATTAACAATGATTTTAAAAATCTTGTTTATCAAGGCCCTTTATTCCAGACAAGAAACTTCTGGAAATTATCATACTTTTCTAAAGTTGTAGCGCTCTCTCAAGCATTCTCTCATGAATATGGCTTACCATTTATTCTTAGATTTATTCCGTTTCTTGGTGGAACAAACATGCATATTCCTCTAAATTTAATTAAGAATATTGATGGTTTTGCATCGAGTAATATTACTGAAGATTTAGACTTAGGAGTTAGATGCGAGCTTGACGGAGATGTTAAACCATCTTTTATTAACGTTCCTTCAAGTGAGCAAACCCCTCCAAGTATTAAAGGTTATATAGTACAAAGATTCCGTTGGGGAAAAGGGGCATGCGAGGTAATAGCAAAGCTTAATAAAAGAATTAATAGCACTAAGAGTAGCGACCAAATTAAAAATATCAAGAAGCTTATGTTAAAGCTTTTTATGTATGGACCCGTAGAGTGGATAGCTTATTTCATAATAGCCATTTATATAACAATAAATTACATAGAAAGGCTTTCCTTATCGATATATACTTTATCAAAACTTTTGACATTTCCGTCAATTTATGCTGGATCTATAATATTTACTGCTCTTGGACATATTTTAACATTTTCTGCGATTATGTGTGGAATTTTTGTAATTCTTCTTTATTTTAGATATTCACCTTTTATAACAGATGCATGGTCATCAAAAAACTTGTTCAAACTGTCTCTTTTGTTCCTTTATGTAATTTTTGCACTTCCTTTCATTGTCTGGATGTTTAGTATTCCATTTATAGGTTCATTTGTATTAAGTTTATTTGGAGTGCATGATATTCAATGGGTAAAAACAGATCGGACAGTAGAAACTTAGGGAGATAAAGATTTATGAGGATAGCAATTTTAACTTCAGGCGGAGATGCTCCTGGCATGAATGCAGCCATTAGAGCCATCACAAGAACCGCAATATTTAATGGAAACGAAGTAATTGGAATAAAAAGAGGTTTTTTAGGACTTATGAAGGGTGAATATGTAAGTCTTGGTTCAAGAGATGTAGGAGGAATTCTTTCCAAAGGGGGAACCCTTTTATTTACTTCAAGAGCTCCTGAATTTAAGCTTGAAACTGGGATTAATGATGCGGTAAAAAATATAAAGAGCTTGGGAATTGATTATCTTATAGTAATTGGCGGTAATGGCAGTCAAGCTGGAGCTTTTGAATTGCACAAAAGGGGCGTTAATACAATAGGCATAGCTTCAACTATAGATAATGACCTTTGGGGCACAGATCAAACTATAGGGTTTGATACGGCACTAAATAATGCAATTCAAGCAATTGATAAAATAAGAGATACTGCAACATCGCATGAGCGAGTATTTGTGATAGAAGTAATGGGAAGGGATGTGGGTATCCTTGCTCTTCACTGTGGGATATCGGCAGGAGCCGATGAAATAATTGTTCCAGAAATTCAGTATGATTTAGAAAGAATTGCTGAAAATATAAAAATGAGCTTTGAGCGTGGAAAGAAGCACTTTATAATAGTTCTTGCAGAGGGAGCAGGAAGAGCCTCTGATTTTGGAAAGAAGTTAAACGATATTGCTAAAATTGATGCCAAAATCAGTGTTTTGGGTTATATTCAAAGAGGAGGAGACCCGACTTTTATTGATAGATTTCTTGCTACGCAATTTGGTGCTTTTGCTGTGAAGTGTGCAGAAGAAGGGGTAAAAGGAAAAATAGTTGGTATAAAGAATAATAACCTCACCCTTATAAATATGGAAGAAGCAGCCGGAAAAGTCAAGAAAATTGACCCAACTCTTTATAATCTTTCTCAAAAACTTTCAATATAAAGTTTAATATAAAATGTCTCTTCTACTCTTTTTATTACTATTATAGAGGTGAAACCTATATATGAGTACAAAAAATAGCAGACAAGAATGTCTGTTCTACGCCAAAATAATTTAAATACGGAGATTCCTCAGGACACGTGCAAAATACGCACTTCGGAATGACTGTTGGGTGTGTCGCCCTTATGGAGCGTATCTTAAGTACGAGTGCGTCAATACCGCATATTGGGAATAACAATGCAAGCGTCATTCAGAGCGATTTCAGGAATCCAGAATACTAAGAATAGAGCCATATTTCTACCTACTGCAAAATATGTAAAACAAACCCTCCATATATATAAGTGGGGTAAAAATGACAATTTTGTCACTCTAAAATACAAAAGAATATAAATGTAAATGGTCTGGATCCCCGATAAATACATTCGGGGATGACAAAAAATACAAAATACGTAAATGAGGAGAGTCTTCGCTTATGCTCAGAATGACCTTCCCCTCCCACTGTCATCCTGAGGGAGCGTATTCTGCTTCGTAAGGATCTCCTCTTTTAATTCATCATTTATTTAATTGTAATAAAAATAGACTTAATTCTATCTATTTTAAATTTATTCATAGATGAATTATTGTATAATTAAAATATAATTTGTTTAAATTAAAAAGCTCCTATTAGGAGGGAAATATGAAAAAGTTTGTTTTGGTTATATTATCTATATCTTTTATATTTATTCTGTCAAGTTGTGGAGCCAACCGAGGAACAAATGACATCCAAGTTGAGCCTCAAACACCGTCTAATGTGCCAAGCCAGGAATATAAAGGTTCAGAGGACAGGTCTATAACCGAAAGTTCGTCCCTTAAACAACAGAGAAAAATTATCCAGAATGCTCATTTAAATTTAGAAGTTCAAGATCCAGCGGGGGCAAATAATGCTATAAATGATGAAGTTGCAAGACTTGGTGGTTATATCTCTAATTCAAGTAAAACAGAGACTAAAA
>JBPOJC010000039.1:0-65974 GCA_052034135.1 Caldisericota bacterium
AGAAGAAAAGAAGTTGAACAAATAAGTTGTCAGGATAAAATAAATGATGTTAACTTTCAGAAAGAAAAGTTATCTTGAGGAAATGAAAAAAGAATTTCATCCACATTTTTAAATGAGGGAACACGGAAGGCAGGAGAAAATTTAACTATTAATGAAGATGTGTAATTTGTGTATCAAGCTTGTATTTAATGATTTCTTATCAAGAAGGATTTTCATAAATTTTTATTAAAATCGAGATTTTAAATATTCAACTTTATAAAGCTTCACAGCAAGAAAATAAGATTTACCTCTTGATATTAATTCATTAAAAGTTAAAATTTTAAGGAAAAATTTGCACATTCTCTTATAGTGGTCTGCATGTTGTAATTTAATGCAGTTATAAGAGAATGGAGGATTAACCACTAATTTAAAAGGAGGAATTTGATTTGAGCGTAGTTAGCATGAGAAGTCTTCTTGAAGCTGGTGTTCACTTTGGACATCAAACTAAAAGATGGAATCCAAAAATGAAGGATTTCATTTTTACGGCACGTAATGGTATACATATAATGGATTTAAGGCAAACTGCAGAAAGGCTTGAGGCTGCTTATAATTTTGTCCGCGATGTTGCAAAAAGAGGGGGTAAAGTTCTTTTCGTAGGAACAAAAAAACAAGCGCAGGATATTGTAAAAGAAGAGGCTTTAAGATGCGGAATGTATTATGTAAACGAAAGATGGCTTGGAGGCCTTCTTACAAATTTTCAAACAATAAGACAACGTATTCAGAAGCTTAAAGAACTTGAGGAATTAGAAAAGAGTAACCAGCTGCAAAAATTGCCACCCAAGGAATACGCAAAATTAAAAAAAGAAAAAGAACGTCTGGCAACATTTCTTGAAGGAATTAGAGATATGACAGAACTTCCTCAGATTGTTTTTGTTACAGATACACATAAAGATAGGCTTGCTATCTTAGAGGCTAAAAGATTAAAAATCCCCTCTATTGCAATTGTTGATACTAATAGTGATCCAACAGATGTAACTTTTCCAATTCCTGGGAACGATGATGCAATAAGATCCATAAGGCTCATAACTTCCATAATCGCTGACGCAGTAATTGAGGGACTTGAAGGATATCAAATTACAGAAGAAGAGAAAAAAGAAGAAGTGTTTGCTGAATCAACTAATGAAACTTATGAAGAAAATGAAAGCGAAAAGGAAAATATTGATTCTTACTTAAAAGAAGAAAGTTTTGACTTAAAAGATTTAGAAGAAAAAGATTACGAAGAAGAAAAGGAGGAGAATAATAATGAGTGAAAAGAATGTTCCTACAGACTTAGTTAAAAAACTTAGAGAATTAACAGGAGCTGGTATTTCAGATTGTAGAAATGCTTTGTTAACTTGTGACCTTGATATAGATAAAGCAGTTGAAGAGCTTAGGAAAAAGGGGATAGCTCAAGCTGAAAAAAAAGCATTTAACACAACAAATGAAGGTATTGTTGAATCTTATATACATCATGATTCTAAATTAGGTGTTCTTATAGAAATTGATTGTGAAACTGATTTTGTTGCTAAAACTCAAGAGTTTAGAAATCTTGCTCGAGAAATAGCTATGCAGATAGCTATGGATGACCCAGATTACATTTCAAGAGAAGATATTCCGCCTGAAATTATAGAGAGAGAAAAAGATATTTACAGAACTCAACTTGAAAGCGAAAATAAACCTTCAAATGTTATTGATAAAATTCTTGAGGGTAAACTCGAAAACTTCTACAAAAGTGTATGTCTCTTGGAACTTCCATATATGAGAGATCAAAAAATAACTATAAAGGATTTAATTTCACAATATGTTGGGCAATTAAAAGAAAATATTCGTGTAAAGAGGTTTGCAAGATTTAAAGTTGGAGAAGAATGAAAGAAGATAATGCGCCAAGATTTAAAAGGGTGTTATTAAAACTTTCTGGCGAAGCATTTCTGGGAAATCAAAATTATGGTATAGACTTAAATTATTTAAAAGTTCTATCTAAATATTTAAAAGAGATACATGAATTAAATGTAGAATTGGCAATAGTCGTTGGTGGAGGAAATATCTGGAGAGGTCGAGATGCTAAAAAAATTGGTATGGAAGATGCAACTGCTGACTATATTGGCATGCTTGCTACGATAATGAATGCTCTTTCCCTTCAAACAGTACTTGAAGCATCCGGCTTAGAAGTAAGGGTACAAAGCGCTATTCAAGTGCAAGAATTAGCAGAACCTTATATACGCAGGCGTGCTATAAGGCACCTTGAAAAAGGAAGAATTGTAATTTTTGCAGGCGGAACAGGAAGCCCTTTTTTCTCTACTGATACAACAGCAGCTTTGAGAGCTGCAGAAATTAATGCGGAGGTCATTCTTAAAGCAACAAATGTTGATGCAGTATATAGTGAAGATCCCAAAAAAAATTCTAAAGCAACCCAATATAAAGAAATTGATTATACTGAAATACTTTCTAAGAATCTCAAAGTTATAGATGCAACAGCCATTTCTTTGTGTCGTGATAATAAAATACCTTTAATAGTTTTTTCTATTAAAGATCCCTCTAATCTTGTGAAAGTATTATTCTCCAAAGATATTGGAACTTCCGTAAGATCATTACAAAAGGAGGAATTAAAAAAATGGGAGAAAAAGAAGAATTAATAAATGATTTGAAAAGCAGAATGCAAAAATCTGTTTCTTCTTTTGTTGAAGAACTCTCATTAATTAGAGCTGGTAAACCGAATCCAGCAATCGTTTCAAAGATAAAAGTAATAACATATAGTGGCAGTTTATCTATAAATCAATTAGCTAATATATACGTAGCTGATTCTCACACTCTTATTATTGAACCATGGGATAAAAATACTATTAAAGACATAGAAAAAAGTATTGAAAAAGCTAATATCGGCATAATGCCCATAAATGATGGAAGAACTATTAAAATACCTTTTCCCCCTCTAACAGAGGAAAGAAGGAAAGATTTAATCAAACTTGTCCAAAAGATTGCAGAAGATGCACGCATTTCTGTTAGAAACATTAGACGTGATATAATTGAAAAAGTAAAAAAGTTGGAAAAAGATAAAAAAATCTCTGAAGATGAAATGTATAGATCGGAAGAGGAAATACAAAAATTAACCAATAATTACATAAAACAAATAGATGAAGAACTTAAACGAAAAGAGCAAGAAATCAGAGAAATCTGAAAATTTTGCTTTTTCTTCCATTCCTCGACATGTTGCCATAATAATGGATGGTAATGGAAGATGGGCAGAAGCTCATGGTTTGCCAAGAATTGAAGGTCATAGATCAAGCAGAAAAGCTATAAAAGATGCTGTGATCACAGCAGCAGAAAACAATATTGAAATTTTATCACTTTTTGCTTTTTCAACAGAGAACCGGAAAAGACCTCATCAAGAAATAATGCAGTTATTCAGAATATTCACAAGCATAATAAAAGAGGAGCTCCCTGAACTAAAAGAAAGAAATGTTAAAGTAAGATATAGTGGTGATATTTCAAAGTTTCCAAACTATTTAAAAGAGGTTCTAATAATTACTGAAAATGAAACAAAAAATAATAATGGATTGCTTCTTAATATCTGTCTTGATTACTCTGGAAAAAACGAGATATTAAAAGCCGTAAAGAAAATATTAAATTCAAAAATAAATAGTGCTGATTTAGATGAAAGTACTTTCGAAAATTTTTTAGATACGGCTGGCTTACCTCCAGTTGATTTATTAATAAGAACAAGTGGCGAACAGAGAATAAGCAACTTTATGCTCTGGCAAATAGCTTATACAGAATTATACTTTACCGATACTCTCTGGCCTGATTTTTCGAAAAAAGAATTTATAAAAGCATTAAAAGAATATCAAAAAAGAGAAAGAAGATTTGGCGGATTAAAAAAGAAAGATGAATGAACTTAAGGAAAGATTCATAGTTGGAATCTTGGGAGTAATTTTAATTATTGGGGCAAACTTCGTAAGTGAACTTATATTTTTAATAGTTTTACTTGCAATATTCATTCCAGCAAGTATGGAAATAATTAAAATGTTTGGATTCAAAACCATCGGTAAACTTTTGTTCATATTAACATCAAGCATTACAGTATGTATATTAGCATACCTTCTGAATAAGGGATATATTTCAAATTTAAAAATATTAATCCCGCTATATATATGGTTCTTATCGGTTATTTTGATTATTTTATTCTCATCAAAAGAGTCAGAGCTTTTAGCCCCTTTTTACGCAATATATCTTTGGATTCCATTTGTTTTTGCATGCTTTTTAAGGATTGATTATGGTGCATTACAAACCCTTATTCTTCTTGCTACTATATGGTCGCTTGACTCTTTTTCATACCTATTTGGTAAAAAATTTGGCAAACATAAAATTGCTCCATTAATTTCTCCTAATAAAACATGGGAAGGAACAATCTCTGGAATTGTTATATCTTTTCTTATTTTTCTGATTTTAAGCATTATATTTTCAGGATTTAGCTATAGATGGATTATATTGGGAATTATTATACCTCTCTATGGCTTTTTTGGAGACCTATTCGAGTCCTTTCTTAAAAGACAAAGAAGATTAAAAAACTCTGGCTCAATGCTAAAAGCTCATGGTGGCATGTTGGATAGATTTGATAGCTTTATTTTTGCAGCAATTGCTTATTATCCTTTTCTATCAATATGAAACCTTCTGAAAATAACGCAGGAGCAACTGTAAAAAAAAGAACTGTTGCAATTCTCGGAGCAACTGGTTCAATTGGGAGACAGGCGTTAGATGTCATAGCAACAGACAAAGATAACTTTGAACTGGTCTTAATAACATGCAATAAAAACATAAAATCTTTAATAGAAATTGCAAATAAATGGAACATCAAAACAGTTGGTTTACACTCTATCCTTAAAAAAACTGATAAACCCTTAGATATAGAAGTCCTTACTGGAAACAAAGAAATCTCAAATTGGATATGCGAAAAGAAGATAGATACTCTCATTTTTTGCACTTCTGGAATAGAAGCTTTCGAAATATTACGAGACTGCTACTCCTCATTTAAAAGAATTTGTATATCGAGCAAAGAAATAATCGTTATGGCAGGATTGTGTGGACTATTAGATACCATTAAATCAAAAATTCTGCTGATGCCAGTTGATAGCGAGCATGTTGCAATTCATCAGTTAATTGAAAAAAAAGATTTGCGAGATATAAGAAGGCTTATAATAACTGCTTCAGGTGGACCAATTTACTCTAAAGCAGAATTAAATGATGACATTTCCTGGGCAACAAAAGAGAAAGCCTTAAAACACCCAACATGGGAAATGGGAGCAAAAGTTACAATTGATTCAGCTACTCTTGTAAATAAAGGAATCGAAATAATGGAGGCAAAATATCTCTTTGGAATCCCTGAAAGTAAAATTGATGTAATAATTCACCCTGAATCTATTATTCACTCTCTCATTGAGCTTAATGATAGCTTTTTATTTGCATCGCTTGCAATCCCTGATATGAGACTTCCCATTCAATACTCTCTTTATTATCCTGACAAAATAATCTCAAAAATTAATAAAAGTTTAAATTTACGTGATATTGAGAAGCTTTCATTTAGAAATATGGATCCAAAAAAGATTGAATCAATTAAACTTGCATATGAAGCCTTAAATAATGGTAATATTTATCCTCTCGCTTATATTGCTTCTGATGAAGTAGCTGTAGAAGAATTCTTGAATGAGAAAATAACTTTTAAAGATATTTATAAATTAATATCTGAAACCTTAAATGAGATTAAGCCATTTAATAATATAAATCCTTATAATATAATAGATATTTATTTGGAAATAAAAAGAAAGAGCAGGAAAATTTTAGAAAAGATATGATTAATGTTATATTACAATATATTCTCGTTATATTAGTTATCTCAATAATAATCGTTGCTCACGAACTTGGACATTTCTTTGCTGCAAGACGAGCAGGAGTTAAAGTTGAGAAATTTGGCATAGGCTTGGGACCCAAAATATTTTCCTTTAAAAGAAATGAGACTGAATATTGCTTATGCGCCATACCAATAGGTGGTTTTTGCCAGCTTAAAGGTGAAGAGGAGGCTTCAAATGACCCTGATAGTTTTGACTCAAAAAGTCCTTTTAAGAAATTTCTAATTGCCTTTTCGGGTCCATTTGCGAATATCCTCCTTTCATTCCTAATACTTATTTTTACTTTTAATCTTTTCGGGAACCCTTTTATATGGCAAATAAAAACAATTCAACCAGATACTCCTGCTGCAGAAGCGGGTTTTATGATTGGAGATGAATTTATTGGTGTAAATGGAAATATCACGAATAACTGGGGATTAATTAGAGAAGAAATTTCAAAAAGTCCAAACAAAGAAATTATTGTAAATGTAAGAAGAGGAGATAAAGAATTAAGTATTCCAGTGGTTCCAAAGCTATCAAACGATGGAACTGGTCTAATAGGAGTAGAGGTAAGACCTTCTGACAAAAGAGAAAGCTTTATAAAGTCAGTGGAACTTTCTCTTGAGATGAATTATTCATTTTTTAAAGATTTTATGACTTTTCTTGGTATGCTTTTCACTGGCAAAGTTACAAGTGTTGCCGTGGCAGGACCTGTTGGCATAGTTACAACAGCTGCAAGTACAGTAGCTGTCGGATGGAGCTATTTCTTCTTCTTTATGGCACTATTAAGCGTGAACTTGGGCTTTTTAAATTTATTTCCTTTTCCGCCTTTGGATGGTGGCAGGATTGTTTTTTCGATAATTGAGGGAGTGTTCAAGAAAAAGATAAACAAAAATGTCGAAGCTACAATAAATGCAATTGGTTTTATGCTTTTAATGGCATTAATAGTTTTTGTTACATGGAATGATATAGCACGTCTTATCCCACATTAGATTTACTAACCTTTAACCAAATAACGACTTTTAAATGATGTAACTTTTATATAGTTTGAATTAATAGTTTGTAGTAATTCTTTATCTTTAGATGCTTCCAATAAAATTCCTTCAATAATTTCTTTAGTTCTTGGAAGGTTGTGAGAAAACATGATCAGATTATGTCCTGCCTTCAATGATTGTATCCCTGCATTCACTAAATCAAGGCCTTGGATAGATAGTGGCATATCTGAAAGGTCATCAGTAACTACTATTCCATCGAAATCAAGTTTATTTTTCAGATTATCAGTAACAATATAGTTTGAAAAAGTCGCTGGATTATCGCGGTCCAGAGCATCATATACAACGTGGCTTGTCATAACAAAAGAAGCTCCACTCTCAATTCCAGATTGGAAAATAGATATTGATTGGTCAATTATATCTTTATTAGAATCATCCTGTATAAACTTATAGTGAGGGTCATCTGAAATAAGTCCGAGTCCAGGAAAATGTTTCAATGTGGCACAAATATTATATTTATTTAATAAGCTAATAAAAGTTTTATTAAATGCAATTAAATCTTCCTTTGATTTAAGCTTTAAACGTTTGGAAATAAAAGAATTTGGCACGAATGGAAAGTCAGCCAATGGGGCTAACTCGACATTAATTCCAATTTTTGATAGTTCAACAATATCTCTCTCAATTTTTACCCAGTTTGGATTGCCGAGAGTGAAGATATTCTTAAGAAGGCCCATTCTATTGGCACCATCTGGTTCTTCGTCAAGCATAATGAAGTAGGGACATTTGGACTCCTCTTTAGAAATTGCCTGTAGTTGACTAATTAAGTTCTCTATTTGCTCAAATGAATCAAAATTTCTCTGATATAACACAATACCAGCTGGTTTAATCGTACGCAGAATTGATTCTGTAAAAGAGTCTAAATACGCATAGGGGATTCCAACTATAATATTCTGACCTAATTCTTCATTAATGTTAATGATACCTTCTTTTGGTAAGTTTAATGCGTCTATATTTACTGATCTATTCTTTGATATTATGTTTACAGGCAGCAATTTTGTCATACTCAGGTGAAAAACCATAAATCCAACCAGAAGAATCAAACTGATGCGGTGAAACATTTATTCATTCCAAAATTGAGTAAAAACTAAAGGTACTATCATCTAAAATTATGAATTTGTAAAGAAACTTATAAGAATCTGTAAAGGGAATAAAATTATACCGATACGGATCTTTTCCTAAAATCCATGATGTTAAATGAGCAAAATCCTCTTGTGTATTACCCTCGTATTCATTATCGCTCTCAGCAAATGTAATATAGTAATACTTATTTTTCTCTAACAGGTATGATGGCAATATTTGAAAATGCAAACAATAACCACTCTCTATGGATTTATTCATTAATTTATCTTTTAAGTCATCTAAGGAGAGGTCTAATATTAAAAAATCTACATCATCTAATGAAAAGTCTAAAATTAAAAAATCATTAGAATCATAAATATGTATGCGATTGAAAAGGTTGTGTTCGATAAAATCAAAAGTTTTATTATTTAAGATAATTGTATCTAATCCTTGATTCTCAAAAACAATATCCAAACCATTTTTTTTGTTTTGTTTGAAATCAATTATACCTTCTTCAATTGGAGGAAAGGTAGCTCTATATCTTGAGGGTATTGTTATATCATCTCTTGCCCTAGCATGATCTCTAAGTTCAGTAGGTATTTTTTTAACAAGTGTTGGACGGACTAACTGCATATCTTTATCCATAAAAATCATATCTGAAAGCTCTATTGTAATGTTACCTTTCTCTGAATTTGGTTTATAGTAAATTTGCATAACACAAGTAGAAGGATCAATGTAAACAGGGTTTACCACTCTGAACCAATAAATACCATTTGTAATGCTCACCAACTCTATCTCTGAATCTCCAATTATTCTATATGAGTAAAAAGGCCCACAGGCTTTTGCAGAAGGTAAAAAGTAGTCTAATAAACCTATCGTATCATCATAAAGCTCTCTCTGAGAATAATCTACCAACCATGAAAATTCAATTTTTAAATCTCTTATTAATCCTGGATTATCAATCTTTAAACCCACAAATTCTGCATAAAAAATATTTTTTACCTGAATTTCAGTTCCAGTATATGAGAAAAAATGTCCGCTAAAACCAAAAATCGGGTTATCATAATTACTCGTGCGATCAATAATCATCGGTGGTTCCTTTAAACTCCTTAAATATTTCTCTTCGCCTTCACTATATCTATAATAATATTCATTTAAAGGAGATGCATAAATAAGGTCCAATTCTAATTGATCGGAAATTGGATACCTGGATACCAAATTAAAATCAACTTGTTGATAATTCTCAGGGCTTGAGTAAATTAATTCTTCCTTTTCATCTATGTAAGTTAGAAATCTAAGGCTTCTCTGGTTGATATTCATAAAAAGGCTTGCTTCTTTAGCTGTTAGTGGTTTATCATAAATTCTAAGGCAATCAAGGAATCCACATAAACCATAATTTTTACCTGTATAATAACCTCCAAATTCGAGATTTTCTAATTTGTTTATATTGGTAAAATTAAACTTCTCACTTGATGGAATAGGTGAAATTTCTTTACCGTTTACGAATAATTTTATTTCCTTACCTGGAATATTCCATGATATGACTAAATGATACCATTGTATGTTGTTTAATCTCGTATTCCAAACTAAACGATTGTTGCTATTTCCAAGCCGAAAATATAAATTACCGTTTGATAATTTCCCAAATTCAATTTGATTCTTAGAGTCTATGAATATATGTTCTGTTATTAATTCAGTTAAATTATAGAACTTTACTCGTGCTTCAACTGAACCTGCATTCGATAAAGTTTGTAAGTTTTTTGCAGGAACTGTGAAGTATACACTTTTTTCATTCAAATAACTATACCATTTTTGCCAGTCATTAAAGAAAATGTAAGGTCTTGGTTCATGATAAGACCATCTAACCCCCCATTCGAAGCCAAATTCCAATCTTGATAGAGTTCCATCATTTCCATTTCCTGAAAAATCCAAAATTTTCTTGTCATTTACACTATCAAAATAATACCACCCCACAAGTCCTGGCTCTTGCTGAAATACTTTTTTAAAATCCGATAAATCCTCTTTTCTTTCGTTGCTATAGTACATATAGATTGTTTTTTTGGTATGTGCTTTAAGAAATGGTATTCTTAACCATAATTTTGTGACATCTCTACCGCAGCCGTATTCCAGCCAATGTGGTATAATGGTTTGCCCATCTTCTTCTGTAAAATAAATGTTTTCACATGAGGGTGATAATTTTGAATCCCTGATTTTAGATAGAGAGTCCACATTTATACTGATTATATAATTTTTTAAATCTTTATTATTATATTGAGTATTTAAAACAATCTTTTTTCTGTACTTACGAATTGTATTGTTAATTCTATTTCCAGCGGGATTCAGTTTCATTGCTTTTGTTTGAATATTCATTGATTGATTAGTTGAAATTTTCTCGATCTCTACTGGACCTAGTAGATCCCTGCTTGTATATTCATCACCAGTTAAAAGCCGTTCAACTAGAGAATTATTCTTAGGCTTTAGTAAATTATCTTCTGGTTTTTTTACCAAAAGTAAAGGAATATTTATATTAAAGAAAAAAATGGTTAGAACTAATAATATTGATACTAAAAAAATATTTATTAGTCTAATAGATTTTCTTTCCATATAAAAAATTTAATATAAACAAATAGATAAATCAATAAAAATGCATAAATCTAATAAATATAAATTTTCTTATTTGATTTTTATTATAAATTTTATTATAAAGATAGTAAAATCTAACATGTAGATTCTAATATAAAGGGAGGTTGAAATGCAATACAAAAAGAAGTTATTATTTGTTCCTTCAATTTTGTTTTTAATAATAATTGCCTTAATTTTGCTCGGAAATTATTATTTTCTAACAGAAGCTTCTGATTGTAAAGGTGGAGTTAATGGTGCAATTGTCTCTAAAATTAATAATACATACAAAGAAAATGTAACAGTAGAAGTTTACAATGAAAATAATGAACTTGTATGGAGTGGGAAAACAGAAAGCGATGGGAAATTTGATACTGGTCTTACTTTACCTGAAGGTAATTATAAAGTAATTCCTTCTAAGACAAATTTTGTATTTACTCCTGAATACAAAGTTGTAGAAGTTAAATGTAATAATAAAGCTTTTGTAGCTTTCACTGTTATGGAAAGATGCAAAGGTGGAATTATGGGTTCTATTACTCCTTTAGAATATGGATATGATGTAGAAATTAAAATTTATTCTAATGATACAGATGAACTTGTGTGGAGTGGAAAAACAGATAGGAATGGTAAATTTACAACAGGTAATATTTTGTATAAAGGGGAATATAAAGTTTTTCCACTTAAAAGTGGACTTATTTTTGAACCTGCTTCTCAAACAGTAGATGTAATATGTTCACGTCTTGCAAATACCTCATTTAAAGTTAAACAGGATTGTAAGAGTGGGATAAAGGGTACAGTTATTCCCCAGGATTATGCTGAATGTGTTAAAATAAAGATATACAATGAAAATAATGAACTTGTATGGAGTGGGTCAACTGATGAAAAGGGAGTTTTTGATACTGATATGTCTCTACCGGAAGGGAAATATAAAGTTATTCCTTCTAAAGAAGGTTATTACTTTAAACCAGAAAATCAAAGCATTAATACAATATGCGGAAAAGTAGTATCACTCTTTTCTCAATTCATATGTGATAAATTATGTAAAGGTGCGATAGAAGGAACTATCAAACCTAAAGAACATGGTGAAAACTCCACTATAAAGATTTACAATGAAGATGGTGAGCTTGTTTGGACTGATACCGCCTATGAAGAGGGTTATTTTTTTACAGGTTTTATTTTAGACACCGGAACAACTTACTCCTGGAGATATAGGGTTGTGCCATCTATGGATCAAGCAGTTTATACTCCTCCAAGTATAGAGGTTCCAGTTAAATGCGGAGAAAAGACTTTAGTAGAGTTTACCTGTGAAAATCCATGTAAAGGTGGCATACAGGGTGCTATTAACCCTAAAGAGCACAAATATCCGATAAAAATAAATATCTACTCTGAAAAAGATGGAAAACTTGTGTGGAGTGGTTCCATTAATGATGATGGAGAATTTGACACAGGTTATAATCTACCTATTGCAAAGTACAAAGTAGTTCCTTCGAGTGTAGGCTACTCTTTCGATCCTAAATCCGTAATAGTGCAGGTTAGATGTAAGCAAAAAGTATATGTTTCATTTAATTCAATAGAAATCTCTGATTGCCAGGTTCCAGTTAATATAAAAATAAATGGACGATGCAGTGATGATTGCAAGAATCTTGTTACATTGTATGTATACAAGAAAAATGAAAATGGTTCATATATACCATATTACACTCTAACATCGATATTAGACCAATTTGATAAAACTGGAAAAGCCAGCGCCTCTCTTCCTAAAGGAGAATATATGGTAACACCAAAAAAAACAGGTTGTGGTTATAAATGTGCTGGTGTTTCAGCGGTAGGTTGTAATTGTTCATCATGCAAGTGCAGTGGTGAAGATGCTATATTCGCAATTACCTGTGATTGCAAAGAAATTAATATATCATTTTTGTGTTACTAATTGTGTTGGTTAAATATATTTTAAGACACTAAGAGTGAGGCAAGATAGAGCTGGCCAAAGGATATTCCTCCATCATTTATTGGTACATCTTTTGGTAAGTGAACATTAAATCCTTTCTCTGTTAGTATTGATTTTATTCTCTTTAATATATAAACATTCTGAAAAACTCCTCCAGATAGAATTACATCCTCTACTGAGTAATCCTTCCTTAAAATATTTGATACTTTAAGAATGATTGAGCAAATATAATTATGGAATTTCGCTGATATTTCTTCCTTACCGATACCTCGCTTAATGTCTGAAACAATGTCAACCATTAATGGTTCGAGTTTTATTATATACTCACCATTTTCTTCTAAAATAACAGGCTCATATGATATTGTAATTAAGGGAGAGGCAATAGATTCAAGCATCATTGCTCCCTCACCTTCAAAAGTTGTAGTATGGATTAAATCTAATAAGGATGAAACTCCATCAAATAGTCTTCCAATACTGGAAGTAATAGGCGTATTCATCTTATTTTTTAACATAAAATCAACTATTTGAACTTTGTCAGGCTCTATTGGCAAATTAAGAGGAATCTTATTTCCAAAACATTTTTTAAGAAGAGTATATGCAATTCTCCATACCTCCCTTGTAGCTATATCGCCACCAGGTAACTCAAAATATTCAAGATGGGCAACTCTTTTGTAATCTTTTCCCTCACAAAGAAAAATTTCTCCTCCCCATGAATTTCCATCTTCTCCAAAACCAACTCCATCAAAAGATACCCCAATTAAACACTTATCATTTAAATTTAAGCTTCCAGCAACAGAAGCAACATGAGCTTTATGATGCTGAATTTTAATGAGAGGAAGATTTAAGCCTTCTGAAAAAATCGTCGAAAGATAATCTGGGTGCAAATCGCATGCAACAAATTCTGGTTTTATTGTGAGCAAATCAAGTAAATCATAATATACCCACCTCATATATTCAAAAGAATCTTTATTCTTCAAATCACCTATGTGTTGTGAAACATAAATTAAATTATTCTTAGATAGAGCAATTGTGTTTTTTAATTCTCCTCCAAAAGCAACCCCATCTTTTAGTTTGAATGGGACTTCTATCGGTTCTGGGACGAAACCACGCGATCGCCTTTGAATTAATCTCTCATTGCAAGCAAAAAACACTACTGAATCATCTATTTTTCGCCTTACCCTTCGATTATTAGTAAGAAAATAGTCAGCCATATCTTTAAGCTTCTCAAAAGCTTCGTCATTTGATGAAACTATGGGTTCGTCATGAACATTACCGCTTGTCATAATAAGAGCATTTATTTTAAGATTACGAAAAATTAAATAATGAAGGGGAGTATAAGGAAGCATAATACCAATTTTCTTCAATCCAGGTGCTACAAATTCTGAGAGGTTATAATTATCACTCTTCTCCAATAGAACGATTGGCCTCTCAACACTTAATAATTCTTTTTCCTCACAACTATTCACGCAAGCAATCTCTTTTATACTTTCAATATCTGGCATCATAATAGCAAAGGGCTCATTTCCTCTCCTCTTGCTTTGTCTAAGCCTAAAAACTGATTCATCATTATAAGCATTTGTCGCTAAATGGAACCCACCTATTCCCTTTATTGCAACTATTTTACCTTCTTCCAATAGCTTTTTACACAAATCTATTGCTTCTTTTGAAGATGCTATTAAATTTTTAGAAGAATCAAAAAGAGAAACCTCAGGACCACATTCCTCGCAGGCATTTGGTTCTGCATGATATCTCCTTGTTTGAGGATCATTGTACTCCTCTAAACAATCACTACACATTTGAAAATCTGACATTGTTGTATTTTCTCGATCATACGGTAGATGTTCTATTATTGAATACCTTGGACCGCAATTTGTACAGTTTATGAAGGGATAAAGGTATCTTCGGTTTTCTGGGTCAAATAACTCATCAATGCAATCTTTGCAAATGCAAAGGTCTTTTGGTATGTAAATCCTTGATGGACTTTTTACAATAGAGTTTGTTATTCGGAAGTCTTCTTCGTCTTTTAAAGGAATTTCTACATACTCTATTTTTGCTATTTTAGCTACTGGAGGAGGATTCTCTCTTACTTCCTTAATGAAAGTATTCAGGTTTTCCTCTTCACCTTGGACCTCTAATTTAACAACATCGCTTGTATTGAAAACAAAACCTTTGAGATTCAAACTTTTTGCTACTTTGTATATAAATGGCCTAAATCCAACGCCCTGAATTACACCTTCTATTACTACTTGAAGCCTTTTTTGCATCAATTCCTCCAAAAATAAAACCTATAAAAAATTATAAAACAACTGTATAATCAAATCTATTATTTGATTTACCTAAACTTAAATCTTTATTTTATAAATAGAAATTAAGTGAAATATACATACGGTGACGAAAAAAGCGCGGAATAATGTCACGGTCATTCTGAGCGGAGCGAAGAATCTCCTCTTTAATTTTTTTCTTCTTGTAAAACAGACATTCCTGCCTGGTCATTGTAATTCCAGTATAAATCTTTAATAATACAGAGAGAAGGAGTTCCTTCGGGAGCAAAATACAAGATACGCTCCCTCAGTAAGACGGAAGGAGTGACAGAAATCTCTTTTTTAACCCACTTATATATATGGAGGGTTTATTAAGCTACTTTGATAACTTTTACAGAATATTGGAAACAATTAGAATCAATAGATTTATTAAATTAGTCCTCTACAAACTCTTTAACTTAAGTGTTATATTACGATTATATACAAGAAAGATCTTATCGCAGCGCCTTTGAACTGTAAATTCATTAAACGTTATCCTTAAATGATGCAACCTTAAGAGAAATATAATCCAAAAAAGGCTGTGTTCCTATTTTTTCTTTTACAGAGAGCTCAAAAATTTTTGCTTTCCTATTAAGAGAGTTCACTTCCTCTTTAAAACCATCAAAATCAAAAGGAGCGAGTTCTTTCAAATCTATTTTTGATACTACAACACAGTCCACATTTTTAAAAATTAAAGGGTATTTAAGAGGTTTATCAGATCCTTCCGGGACTGATAATACCAATAAGCGAAGGCTACAGCCCAATCTAAAAGATGCAGGACAAACAAGATTCCCTATATTCTCAACAATTAAGAAATCTGTTTTATCAAGGTCTAAATCATTTAAAGCTTTGTGCACCATAAAAGCTTCCATATGACAAACAGATGAAAGATTTTCTGTGTTAATTTGAAGAACTTGAATTCCGTATTTATTAAGCCTATCGGAGTCTACGCTTGAAGCAACATCCCCTTCAATTACAGAGAAGTTGTATTTCTTCCCAAAATTATCTAAGAGAAGCTCGATTAATGTAGTTTTACCTGATCCGGGCGAACCAAGAATTTCAAGTGAAAATATTCCCTTTTCTCCAAGAATCCTCTCTATATCAGAAGCAATGAGCTCATTTTCGCTCAAGATATTCTTTATTATTTTGACTTCCATTTTCCTCTCCCATTATAAAAAACTTTTTAAGCTATAATATATATTATAGATATATTATAGTTACATAATTGTATTTTAGTAATTTAGTAAATTCTTTTGAAAATAGAGGAAGTATAAGACATGATTAAAATAATTAAAAATTTCTTAATAATAAATTTAATTATATTTATTTTCCTATCACCTCGAGCAAGTGCTGATAATAAAAAATTACTCAGCAGTAATGAAATATTTTTAACTGTTTCTCCAGATAGTAATAGACTATATGAAGTTGAGTTTACTAATTATTCAGATTTAGAAAGCGAATTCTTGCTTAAATTCACTAAAGAACTTCCTAAAAACTGGCATATGAAAGCTTGCATTGAAGATATCTGTCTACAGAAAGAATACTTAACTGAAAAAATTAAACCTTGTCAAAAAAGTTCATTAACAATAAGGCTATTTGCACCAACAGACGCAGAACTCGACAAAGAACTTTCTGCAAGGTTAATGATAGGAGCTATTGAGGATTCTAATATTTCTGAATTTCTAAATATTTATGTTTACCCTGCCTTAAAAAGAACATTGATTTTGTGGATTTCTAAAAATGAAGCATTGCTAAACGATAAGAAATTAACTCTTGATTCCCCTCCTATTATAAAAAATAGTAGAACTTTAGTCCCATTTCGATTTATAGGAGAGAGTTTTGGTGCTGATATAAGATGGGACAACAAAGAGAGAAGAGTTGATTATAAATTAGGAAGCGAGAGTTTATCTCTATGGATTGGTAGTAAAAAGGTAGAAGTCAAAACAGGAAAGGAAGTAAGAACATTTGAAATAGATACAGAGCCAATAATAATAAATGGAAGGACTCTTGTACCTGTAAGATTTATCTCTGAGGAATTAGGCGCAAATGTTTTGTGGAGTGAATCTGAAAGAAAAGTTTCTATAGTATTTCCACGTGAAGACAAAATCCCGGATGATGGGAAAAATTCATTTTACGGAGAGATAGAACCTTCAGAGCTTTATAATTTAATCAAGGAAGGAAAAGACATAAAATTAATAGATGTAAGGCTTCCAAGTGAGTACGAAGAAGGTCATATTCCTGGAGCAATAAATATTCCCTATCAAGATATAAAAGAAGAATTACCAAATAGAGTTGATATAAAAAAAGAAGATTTTATTGTTCTTTACTGCAAAACCGGAGAAAGAGCTGCTATTGCATGCGAAATAATTACAAATATGAATTATTCAAATGTTAAGAATCTTACTGGTGGGATAAGTGCCTGGAAATACGAAAAAGAGATTTAAAAAATGTAAACTTAAAAAAATTGTATCGTTTTTTTTAGTATTAGGAACCTTGGTAAGTGTACTTTTTAACCTTTCTTTTAGCAATGCTTATGCGAATAATAATATTGCTTCAGCCGGCATTAATACTGATTATCTAATCATAGTTGAAAATAGTAATCTATCCAAAGCTGTCCTACCACTTGTAAATTTGAGAAAATCTCAAGGGTTGAATGTAAATATTGTTAATGCACCTGACATTTATAAAGCTTACCAGGGAATAGATAATGCCGATAAAATAAGAAATTATTTAAAAGATAAATATAGAGTCTGGAATTTGAAATATCTGCTTCTTGTAGGTAACGAAAATTCTCTTCCCTACAAAATGCTTTATCCTTCCTATCTTAGGAGTGATAGCAATACGGAGGTCGGTAGAACTCCTTCTAATTTATTTTACTCGGATCTTTCTTCTGATTTTGATGCAGACAAAGATAACTATCCTGGAGAATATGTAGAAGATGATAAAGAAATTGATTTTTCAACCGAAATAATGGTTGGAAGGATTCCGTTTAGTTCTTCCGAAGACGTTTACAATACTATTAATAATATTGTAAATTTTGAAAAGACTCAAAAAAGTAAAAATGTGCTTCTTTCAGCGTCAATTTTATCATACGAAAATGAAGAGATTACACCTAAAAAAATGTCTAAAAGAACTGATGGAGCAACACTAACAAATGCTATACATAGAGATCTTCTAAAACCAAATGGATATAAAGTAACCAGATTATACGAAAAATCTGGCTTAGCCCCCTCGCTTTATGAAAGCGAATATCCGCTTAAAAAAACCAACTTTGAAAATTTACTCAAGACAAATACATATGATTTAGTTTTATGGAATGGACATGGGACTGAAAACGAACTACTCACAAAAATATGGACAGAGGACAAAAATAAAAATAAAAAACCTGACAAAAACGAACTTGTATTATCAAATGTACTTTCGAGAGACTCTTTTCGCAATATGGGAAATAGAACGAAAGGAATATTTATAACTGGAAGCTGCTCTTCAATAAAACCAGAAAGTGAAAATATTGGAAAAGAAGCTTTAAAGGCTGGTTTTACAAGTTTTATAGGTGGCACAAGAATTAATTGGTTTGCAGAAGATTGGAAAAATATTAATGATGGCGGAAATCAGACTTTACTCTATTTCACAATTAGAAACTTAATTCTAAGAAATAATACTATCGGTGAAGCACTATATTCTGCCGTAGAAGAGTGTGCTTCTGGATATAAAATATACGGGAATAGAGACCTTCAAAATCTTTATTCATTTAATCTATACGGAGATCCAGCTTCAAGACTTAATCCTATCGAATTTAAAAATATATATGTTTCAGTAGATAGCGAAGAAAAGACAATTAACTTAGGAGAAGAACTGGAATTCCTTTTTAATATAGCAACAGAGGGAGGAGTAGATCTAAATATTAGTCTTTCGGCAATTGATTATAAAAAAGATATATTTACTCCATTTTTTTACCCAAACACAATAAAAAATCAAGGCACCGTAAACCTCAAAATCATAATGGCTAAAAATACATTCCCAACAATGTATTGTATGACGATTCATATTAAAACAAACACAAAGAGTGTCTTTAAAATTTTAAAATTTCTTATATTGCCATGGGAAAGAGGTCCTCAGATTTATCTTTCATACCCTCATTATAACATACTTAGAAATACAGAATTTACAGTAGATGTTTGTCTAAAAGATGCCTCGAATATCGATACAGTTTATACTGAAATAACATTTGATTCTTCAATAATTTCATCTAACACGAAAAGTATAATTATTGGTGAATTTCTCACAAGAGATGGAACAATGCTAATAAAGCAAATAACCTCCATATCGCGAAATACTCTTGGGATTTACTGTACAAGAGGAAAATTTCAAAAGGGAATGAGTGGCAATGGTACAGTCTTTAGTATTAATTTTCGTTCCATAAAAGAAGGGTATTCAGATATAAAAATTACACGTTATTTCATATTTGACCCCGTTGGTAATCAAATCAACTTAAAAAAGTTTGACTCAAATGTCACAGTTTCTAATACAGGTCTATTCATAAATAAAAATATAGCTTCTGGAGAGATTACTTCAAAACAATTTTTATCAATAAATGGTTCCGTTAATGGCGAAACTCTGTGGATTGGTGATGATTCCTATAAATATTTAATTGAAATTGTAGATAACGGTAAATATTCTGAAACTTTGAAACTTAAAGATTTCAGAAATTCTATAGAATTCTCAGCTCAGAGAGAAAGTAATGATTTCACTAAAATAAAAGTGGAAATAATAACTAATAGCATAATAAGCATAACTTTAAAGATTGGTATTAGTACTGCTTTAGTTAATGACAAAGAGATTTCTCTTGACACACCACCAATTTTAGAAAAAGGCAGAACCCTTGTCCCAATAAGGTTTATTAGTGAGTCGATAGGAGCTAATGTTAAGTGGAACGAAAAAGATATGAGTATTGTTATTACTCTTGGAGATAAAAAAATATATCTATGGGTTGGGAAAAAGGAATCGATAATTGAGAAAAAAGGTGTTAAAACTACTTATATATTGGATGTTCCACCAAAAATAGTTAATAATCGAACTCTTGTACCTTTAAGGTTTATTATGGAAGCTTTCTCTGCTACAGTTACATGGATAGATGAATATAAATTAATAAAGATTAGTTATTATAAATAATGCGTCAATAACTTATGTCTTTGAATTTTTATTGAATCCATCAAAAAATTAATCAAGTTTTTTTATTACTAATATTATATAAGTAAATCTCTTCAAGAATTAGTGCAAAAATTAAAATGATAGATGCAATTATCTGAAACAAACTAACTGAAACTCCAAGCCAAAAGTACTCAATCAAAAATGTTCCAGGCAGAGTAAGTAAAAAGAATTCTGAAAGCTTAAAGCCTGAAAAGTGCTTCCCTGCTTCAGCCCAGAGCGAGTAAGGAATAGCCGTTAGAATAAAACCAAGGACTATGATTAAAACAATAGTTCTCGAAAACAAGATTTCTTTCCCGCACAATTCAAAAAAAGTAAATGGAAGACTTAATAAGAAAATAGGAAAAATTGTAGCAAAAAGCTTATTTTTGTTTTCACGAATATATTTTAAAGTTGAATTATAAAGACCAAACGCGAGAGAAGTAAATATTGCGAAAATTAAACCTGTACCGAGAATATTGCTTTTCTTAATTATTGCATCATAAGAAAGTATAAGTATGCCTAAAAAGAAAAGTAGAAAAGAAAGTCTATAAAATTTAACCTTCTCTTTAGTAAGCTTTGCAAAAAGAAAACTAAAAACAAAAGAACTTGCCTCTATAATCATAACAAGATAACTATTAAGATACTTTAAAGCAATGTTAAATGTAATAAAGTTAAGAAAAAGGAAAATACCAGGCAAAAACTCTAAATAAGATTTGAAGACCTTCTCGTTAAGATTATTTTTTCTTTTAAAAAGGAATAAACTTAAGAATAAAGCACCAATACTTCTATATGTGATTAGCTCAAAAACTCCAAACCCTTCAGTTACAAGAAACCTTGTAACAACAGGATTGGCAGACCAAAGAAGTATAGGAATGAGAAGAAGATGAATTTTAACCTTCTTCTTTATTTATACTTTCTCCTTTATCAATATTCTCATCTTTTTTAAATATTTCTGCTATTTCTGCGAGGCTTCCTAAAATACCGCTTGACTCATAAGGTATAAATAATTTAGAGGCTTTTCCGTCTGCTATGTTTTTTAAAGCATCTAAATATCGTATAGCAATTAAATCTTTAGTAGGATTCCCTTGATGAATTGAATTAAAGATTTTTATAGTTGCCTCCGCTTGTCCATCTGCCTCTATAGACAATCTATACTTTTCTGCATCGGCAACTTTTCTTATGGCTTCAGCATTACCTTCTGCTTGCAGAATAGCGGCTTGCTTTGTTCCTTCTGCTTTAAGTATCTCAGATTGTTTAATACCTTCTGCTTCTAAAATAACGGCTCTTTTTGTTCTCTCTGCTTTCATTTGTCTGCTCATAGCTTCAGTTATATCATGAGGAGGATCAATTTTTTGAATTTCGACTCTTGTTACTTTAACTCCCCATTTATCTGTAGCTTCGTCAAGAACTTCTCTAAGTCTTTCATTAATCATTTCTCGAGAAGTTAAAGTTTGATCAAGTTCAAGGTCTCCAATTATGTTACGCAGATTCGTTTGAGCAAGTTTTACCGCAGCAAGAGTAAAATTTGATACATTATACAATACTCTAAAAGGATCTGTTACTTCGTAATAAATAACTGCGTCCACTGTAACCAATACATTATCCTTTGTAATCACTTCCTGAGGTGGAACATCAATCACACTCTCTCTCATATCAACTTTTTCAATTTTTTCTATAGCTGGTATTATAACATTCAAGCCTGACCCCAAAGTTCTTACATATTTTCCAAGCCTCTCGACAACTCCTCGCTGGTATGGACGAATAACTTTTAAGGAATTAGAGGCAAGAATAATTAGAAAAATAGCTAAAATAATCCACAGAAAAATATTCATTTTTCCTCCTTTTTAACAATTAATTTTGTTCCAGATATCCCTGTAATTTTGACAAGTTCACCTGCTTTAATGGGCTCGGGTTCATCAGTCACTGCTACCCATATCTCTCCTTCAATTTTTACTCTTCCAGAGAGAGAATTTTTTTCAACATCCTTTAGAACAATAGCCTCTTTACCAATGTATTCATCAACATTTGCCTCTCTTGTAGGCAATCCCTGAACATGTTTAATAAATAGCTTGCGAACGTAAATAACAAGAAAAGCTGAAACACCTAAAAAAATTACCCACTGTAAAGTTATTGAAGCACCGAAATATGAAAAAAGACCAGCCAAAAAGGCTCCTATCCCAAAAAGAAGAACAAAAAATGTAGGGGTAAATATTTCAATTACGGTTAAAATTACTCCTAAAATGATCCAGTTAATCCATGACATATATATATCCTCTCTTTCAAAAAGAAAGTTAAACCTAATTATACATTAAACATAAGAAAAGTTTAAGGAAAACACTATTCAAAAATTAATCAGACCAAAATTAATAAGTCTAACTTTAAAAAGTTTTAAGATGCGAAAATAAAACTATTATCTAAATAAGACCACCATAAATTATTAATTATTTTCAAGAAGAAAACTAACTTCTATAACAATTTTTATAATGATTTCAGATAAATTCTAATATAAGCAGTTAAAAGTTTACAAATAACCTAATTGGGAAAGTATCTTTCGACATCTATCATCCCTTAAAATGTAGTCACAGAAGTAGCAAGGGTTAGAAATAGGTTCTTTAAAGAGATTTGGCTCATATTGCTCTAAATCTTCTTTGATTTTTAGGGGTCCCCTATTTTTAATAAGACTTCCCGTAAACGGATTGTTTAAGGAATTTCTCATAATTTCTTCTAAAGAATTTTCTTTTACGTTTCCTATAATAAATTCCTTAAATCTATTTGCTACATATCCAGTACAATGCCTTACATCCCCATTAGGCTCAACTACTACTACTTTTATCATCCCTTTGCAGGCATTCTCACCAAACCAATGATTATAGTTAGGCGTACCTAAGGAAGAGGCTTTTCCTATCAAACAGACTTCCTCTGTGTAATAAGGAATCTTACCTATTGGGCTTCTAATTTCTCCCCTATTTTCATTAATGTTATACAATGAACCATTCAACGACTGCGCTACTTTTTCAATAAATGGAAAAGGTGAATAATTTGGTAGTTTTCTCGAATCAATTAATATAATGTCCTCTCTTTGAAAAATATCTATTGCTTCATTAATAAAATAAATCCATTTTGTAGGATCAACTCTATGAAAAGCATCTATGCTTAAATGAATTGGACCTTTAAAATTCACTTCTTTAAGTAAGGAAAGTTTTTGTTTTAATTCTTTTATATCTTTCCACCAGTCACCATTGGTAGAGATGTCTTCTATTTTAAAGCTAAGAGAGGTTGCCTTTCTCATAATTGATAGTAGGGTATCAAAGCAAAGAAATGGCTCTCCGCCCGTAAAAGTGACAGTTTTTATTCCACAACTTAAAGCCTCTTCAATTACTTTATGTGCTAAAGATAAACTCAATTCTTCTTTTTTACGATCTACACAGCAGTGAAGGCAATTTAAATTACATTTATAAGTCGGAATTAAAGTAATTGCCTCTTCATTATAAGAAACAAAGTCTTTTTCGTTCATTTATTTACGCTCTCAAATTTTAATTAGTGACTTGTTTTATTTTAACTTGTAGATGTCTATAATGATGGTTTTTTGATGTTCTGAAGAAGTAAATTCAATCATCCGTCATCCTTGAGGAGCATCTTTTTAAGCAGTGAAGGTACTTATCTTTTTCACTCATCTTTTATTCTTGACAAGCTTCTATGAAATCACAGTATTGGCAAAACTCATTCTCTTTTCTTTCAAAAGAAGAACTTATTATGCTTTTTGAAACCTCTTTAATAACTTCTTCACCCTTTAAAAAATCTTCTTCATTTAATTCAATTGTCAACTTCTCATTTTTTCTTAAAAAATACCAGCTTGTTAATCTGGCAGTAAAGTTATATTTTGCCTTAAAACCGAGCGAATAAATTATTAATTGCAATCTGTCGATAAAATCAATATTGGAAGTATCTAATACATTGCCAGTCTTATAATCTATTATTTCAAATTCATCTCCTGGTAGTTTATCTATACGGTCAATCTTTCCAGCCATATTAATGCCTTCTACATTAAAATAAATCTTCTCCTCCACAGAAAATGCAGGCTTAAAAGCAAAAATATTTTTCTTATAGTAACTACACAATAACTCTTTTGCTTCAGATTTTGCCTCTTCTTCGTGTTCCTCATCCCAGAAACCTGTTCCTATCCAATATTCATCAACAAGCGATAATAGTTCATGAAGTCTTGGAAGTTTATTAACAAATTTAATTGGATTATACATTTCTTCTAAAACTTTATGAATTGTCTCACCAAAACTATAATAATATTTTGGCTTTGTTGGAAGTTTTAATACATACTGAAAATGGTATTTCTTAGGACATTCTAAGAACGTTGAGATCTTTGAATAGCTTAAAGTGATATTTTTTTCCATATGCAATCTACTTTTTTATAAATATTGTCTATTTTATAGCTATTATTAATTTTAAAATCCGCTCTAACGCTATCTCTTGTAATATCTTTTTGAGCTCTGATTATACGCAAAATCTTTGTAAAGGAATATCTTTTTTTCTTTAAAAGTCGCAAAAATATAACTGGTAGGAAAGAGTAAACATATATTGTATAGTCACATAATTTATTCCATCCGGCAGAAAATAAAACTGCCGCATCTATTATAACCTTATTGTTTTCTTTTGTTTTAGAAATAATAATTTCAGTCATATAGGGCCACATAATATTTTCAAGAAGCTTCTTCTTAATTTTACTCGAAAATACAATATCACCAAGAATTTTATTATCAATATCTATTCCGTTACTCTTAAGAATCATATCACCAAATTCTTTAAGTAATTTTTGCTTGACTTCTGGAAAACCCAATACTTTGTGCCCTGTTTCGTCCACATCGATTACACTAAAACCATAAACTTCTTTGAATATTCTTGCTACGGTAGATTTCCCTGAACCAATAATCCCATATACTCCTATTACCATTTTATACTTTTCTATAATTCCTGCTTCCTATCTTTACTATTTTAAACTTATATTTCTTTTTTACTATATATTTAATTATTATCTGCTGTTTTATCTATTACATTATACACATGCGTAAAGGACATAACTTGTAATTTTGTTAAAGAAGTGAGACTCCTTCGGCACCAATAAGACACTCCCTCAGGAAGACGGGAGAGGGATGGTCATTCTGAGCGTAAGCGAAGAATCTTCGTATCTGTCATCCCCGAAATCATTTATCGGGGATCCAGACCTTATTTCTAAACATACTTCTAAACTCTCTGGATTCCCGCAATCGCTTGGAATGACATGAAAAATCGAGAGAATGACATGAAAAGATGAGACCCTTCGTCGCCGGGAAAAACGCTCTTCAGGGTGACAGAGAGGAGGTGGATAGGATTATTTTGTCATCCCCGAATGTATTTATAAGGGATCCAAGTCTTCGTTTTTATTATTTTGTATTTAGGAGTGACCGAATTTATAGTTTTACCTCACTATATATTATGGAAGATATAATTTTCTTCCGTATAGTTGTTTTTTGGACAAAAATGAATAATATAGTTTAGTGTTTTTATATTGAAAATAGTCGGGGAGTGGCTCAGCTTGGTAGAGCGTGTGGTTTGGGACCACAAGGTCGGAGGTTCAAATCCTCTCTCCCCGACCATTATTAATGTTCATTTTTATTACGTTTATCCTATCCATTTAAAGATTTCTTCATCTATGGTAAAGTAATTCATGATATTGTTCATGAATTAAAATTAAATTGAAAAAGTCTTGTAGATTTGGTATAAAATTTGATATATAGTGATTGATTTTATAATGATTTTAGAAGTTTATATTTAATTGGTAAGATGAAAGATTTAACCTCTGAGGTAAGTTATAGGGGATTATAATATTTGTTTATATGTGAAATATCTACTAAATAAGATTACAAACGAATATGTTTAGAGGAGAACAGTTAGCTTTATAAAAGAGGATGCAATGGCTTATCAAAAATTAATTTTTAAACTGAAAAAGAACTTCAAGAAGCAATTCTAAATGAAAAAGAAAGAGGAGCCTCTGATTTAGAAATTGGTCAGAAATACGGAGTTACTTTTAGATATATCGAACAGCTCATTACAAAGACTCAAGGTCTAAATATTAGCAATTTAAAAGTTTCTAAAAAAATAGAAAAACTTTATCCGAAAAAATTTAACGAGGAAAAAACCACGATCTGGAGTTTTAAGCAAAGAGGAAACTGGGCAACTCATAGTGGAGAGTATAGAGGTAATTGGTCTCATTACATACCAAGGAATGTGATTCTAAAATATTCAAAACCTGGAGAATTAGTATTAGATTATTTTTGCGGTGCTGGAACAACAGCTGTAGAGTGTAAGCTTTTAGGAAGAAAATGTGTCGCCTTAGATATTAATTATAAAGCAATTGAATTGGCAAAAAAGAATATAGATTTTAGTGTGGAACCACAGCAACAATCACTTTTTGGTCAAAAACAACATTTTGAAGTCTACGAACCAAGGCTTATTGTTGGTGATGCCAGAGACTTATCATTTATAGAAGATAATTCTATTGATTTGATTTGTGCTCATCCACCTTATGCAAATATTATTCATTATACAGATAGAAGTGAAGGTGATTTGTCGTTTTTTGATATAGATGAATTCTTAAAGGAAATGTCCAAGGTAGCTAAAGAAAGTTTTAGGGTGTTAAAACCTGGCAGACAATGTGCTATTTTGATAGGTGATACTCGAAGCAAAAAACATGTAATCCCTTTAGGTTTCAAACTAATAGATGTTTATTTATCTGCTGGTTTTAAGCTGAGAGAGCTAATCGTTAAACAACAACACAATTGTAAAACTACAGGTTTTTGGTATACAAATAGTATAAAATACAATTTTCTTCTGTTGGCTCATGAGTATTTACCAGTTTTCGAGAAACCAGCAATATCGATTCCTGCAGTTGCAAAAGAAGAAAACACAATAAATTATGATTTGTTTATTCCTTATTCAAAGAATCCATCGGTAAAAAGTAAATCTAACGAGCTTGAGACCACAACAGTGTGGAGTTTGCCAGAGAAGGATTTCGAGGAGCATTTAAATAGAAATGTAATTGAAAGATATTCGAACGGTAGCAAATATTCAATTATTAATTTTGTGACAAATTCTAATGAAGAAACCACCTTTTTTGATAATAAAAGAGAAAAAAACAAAGCTTTGCTTTTTATCAAATTGCCACTTTTAGACAATAATCTATCTAACTCAAATATTGAATTGTATTTGCAAAAAATAAAAGAAATTGTAAATAATGGATTACCTACAATAATAGAAGACGGCTTTATAGTTATTCAAACTCAAGATGTAAGAATTGATGGATACGTAAAGCCTCTTGCTAAAGAATTAGTGAATGAATTAACAAATGATGATTTATGGCTAAAGGAAATAGTGATTGTTACTCAGGAAGGAGTAAATTCAAAAATACAAAATTTAGAGGAGTATTTAAAGATAGTGCATCAATATTTACTTGTTTACGAGGTGATAAAATAAAGAAAACCTTCAGCTTGTTAAAAACAATCTTTTACTATTTGGAGTCTTCTTATAAAATATGGAAAGTTAATCGTTTGCAAATAGATGACCTTGTTTATACTACTAACGAAAATGTTCGTTTTGAAGTGTATCCAGGTAAAAAGTTACAATCACCTTATGATTTTATTGTAAAATTTAGACAACCAGGCAGACGAGCAAGAACACCAGCTCATGTTCATTTGATTGTAGAAATGTATGTTAAGCATGCTTATAATCCATCTTTAACTTTAAAATTAAGAGACCATATCTTAACAATGCTCAGTCAAATTAAACCAGTAAATACATTTCCGCCAACACTTCAGGTTTTCAAACTTGAACATATTGAACCATTTAAGGATTTGGATAAAGTTGGCGAATTCACAGTTGAGTTCTTGCTTTTGCAATAGAATTAGTAGTAATACGGGAGAAGACCAATTATCCAAATGGAACTGCAACTGAGAATTTGTATAAGAATTTTGGAGTTAAAGACAGATTTTCAGTAATTCAGGGAGCAGTATGGAAAGGCAGGAGATAATTTAAAGAAAACCAATCATATTGCCCAAGAGCAGTTAAAAGAAATTTATAAATGTTATAACAGTTAAAAATTAATTTATCTTAGAGGTGAATCAAAAATGAAATTAACGAATGATCAAATAACAATTCTAATTGACAAATTTATAAGCTCCGAAGATGCTAAAGTATGGATAAAACAAAGGCAGGATGATAACAAACGATGGAAAGAATGGATAGATCCCAATAAAATGAGCACTATTTCAGATGAAGAACTGAAGAATAAATTCTTAGAATATTTTAATGAGGGGGCTGGTAGACATCCATTTAATGCTGTATATAGAGACAGAATTATAAGAGATATAAACAAATTTAGAGAAACTATAAACTTTCTTATAAATGAATCAACACCTGTTAAGGAAAGACTAAATGAAGTGTTAAATGCTAACGGAAGATATCATATTGAAGGCATAGGTAAGGGTCTTGCTACATCTATTTTAATGGATTTAGATTCGCAAAAATATGCAACATGGAATAATAAAACAAATATGGGTTTAGAAACTCTCGGTTTAACTCCTCAATTTACTCGTAAAGATGATTGGGGAACAAGATATGAAAAAGTTATGGATGCAATTACTTATATTAAGAGCTTGAAGTCAGAACTCAGTTTTTTAGAGGTTGACCACTTTTTGCACATAGTTTCAGCTGAAGAACAAGGGATAGAGGCAGTTAAGGCATTGGTAGAAGGCAGAGAAATATCAACTACCGTTTTCCAAACGATGGATCATATTTCTAAAGAAAGAGAAAGCATGGAATTTGTTATGGAAAAGTATCTTGAAGAGTTTATTGAAGCGAATTTTGATAGAATAGATTTTGGAGCTAAACTTCAATTATATCAAGATGAAGAAAACACAGGTAGACAATATCCAACACCTATAGGCAATATTGATTTATTGGCATTTGATAAAGACAAAAAAGAGTTTGTAGTAATGGAACTAAAGAAAGGTAGAAGTAGTGATGTTGTAGTAGGTCAAATATTAAGATATATGGGTTGGGTAAAGGAAAACTTAGCTATCAGCGAAAATAATGATTACAACGTAAGGGGAATTATTATAGTCAAAGAGAAAGACGATAAATTGGATTACGCTTTAAAATTTGTACCAAATGTAAGCTTATTTTTGTACACTATTTCTTTTGGATTGAAGATGATTAAATAAACTGTATCATGCTATAATTTGCCATTTGACAATATCCTGCTATATTCTCGCACTCAATTGTAACTGACATTTTAAAAAATGAACTTATCTTCAAAGATATTGTTGTAACAGATGACATATCAGATATGCCGCTATCTATGAAGGGATTAAACTTAACAGATGCAGGCATAAAGGCACTTAAAGCGGGGCATAACTTAATAATGTTTTCGCATAATTTAGATAAAACAAGAGAAATCTTTGATGAAATCCTCTATAAAGTAAATACAGATCCAGAGTTAAAAACTATTATAGAGAACAATTATCTAAAAATCATAGCTTTTAAGGATAGAATTTAAATTAATCTTAATCTTAATTGTTTTACCTATTATTTTGGTTGTATTAGTCTAAATAAATAAAACTAATCTTTTAAACTTACCTTTTCTAAGTCAAATTTTTTATAAAAATACAAAAACTTTAATGACCTAAAATGAGAGTATTTTAACATTATTTATAAGCATAGGCATTCTTTAGCAAATCGTAAACTTGAATATTTATCATTTTAATCTATACTAATTTCTGTCAAAAAGTGAAGAAGTTAAGATTTCGGAGGTGTATCAATATGAAAAAATACACAGTCTTATTAACTCTAATTACGCTATTTTGTTTATATTTTTCGAATTTACCTCTAATTTGTTCTGAAAATCCATTAGATGCTGCCAGACTTGACCCATGGTTATCCATGTATCATGATTGCAATTTGTCAGGTAAAACTAATACTTCCCTTAAATCACCACTAAAAGAAGGGGCAGGATATCCTATTAAAATAGAGAATGAGAATCAATTCACTGTTAGTAGTGGTTTCGCAATTTATAATAACATGATCTTTTTGCAATGCAATTCGAAAAAAGATGGTGAATTCTCGGAACTTCGAGTTTATGATCTTAAAAACGCAGACTTATTATGGTCAACTAAAGTAAAGGGTCCTGATGTATCTTTAATGTGCCCTGTAATTATCCCAGACTTAAATACAGTCTTTGTTGCTGGAACTCTTGAACTTGAAGAAGAGTCAATTAGAAAAGATGGTACCTTTATATCAGCAATTGATATAAATAGTCATAACATCAAGTGGACTGCGTCTGTTCCTGGAACTATACAAGATGGCTTACAATACTCTCAGGAAGCAATTTATGTAAGAGGAATTTATATACAACACTCAACAAAAAACAATATTAAATACATTGACTCAAAAACTTCTGTCCTAACCAAAATCGATGCAAATAATGGTCAAATAGATTGGTCAAAGAAATTATCTTTTTCAACAACAAAAGGGTTTGGTATGGTATCTGCATCAGGTGATAAGCTAATTATTTCAGGTTGTTCTTATTTAAGTCGTAGAGAATCTGATAAGTCATGGAGTTGTTATTCACCGGTGATTATACAATGTTTTGAAACATCCAAAGGTAATATATTATGGGAAAAAAATTACCCCGACTATAACAAGATTGGCAATATAAGCATAGATAATAATCAAGTTTATTCACTATTGAATAAAGGTCATAACGATGAAACATACGAGGTGTCTTGCATTTCTCTTGATCTATCAACAGGAGAGCAAAAATGGGAATTCAAACAAAAAGGGTTTTACGGAGGTTTTATAACTCCCAAATTTAATGAAGAGTTCGTCTTTTTTGCAGCCAATTCTGGCTATGTTTTTGCGTTGAATAAAGAAAATGGAAAGCTTAAATGGTCACAGCAGATTAAGAATGAAGATTATTTTATTAATTTTCAATGCTCTGCAACTCTAGTAACAAATGAACACCTCTTTTTAGGTGGAACACAAATTGTAGGAACTTACACAGGAGGAGCAATTATTTATGAATATCGCTCACTAATACTTATGCTAAATTTACAAAATGGAAGGGTTGAATGGAAAGAGATATTTGATAAAGATCATCCACATACAATTACTTCCGCAGTATATGGCAAGGGGTTGATCTTCCTAACACAAAGAAATGACCTTTATTATTATGAATCCCAAATGCCAGAGTTGGAAGTAAGCCCTACTGATATAGATTTGGGAGAATTAGAGCATGGAAGCAAAAAAATCATCAAGATATCAGTTAAGAATAAAGGCAAAAAAGGACTTAAAGGTAACATACAGGTTTCTGACCCTATCTGGATGAGCGTGGATAAAGATATCATTGATGATAATACGACTGACTTTAATCTTACAATAAATACCGAGCCCTTAAAATTGGGTCCAATGAATGGAATAGTGAAAATAAATTCAAATGGTGGAAATAAAGCAATAAATGTAAAATTGGTTGTTGTAGATAAAACCCCACCTGAAATATTGCTGAACACTGATGATTTGATTAAAATTGAAGAAAATTATTACACAAATAAATCGAAATATGAATTAAAAGGAACAACTGAACCCAAAGCATTGCTTTTAATAAATGAAAAAACCATTGAATTAAGCGAAAATGGGGAATTTAAATTCATTATTGAACTAAGTGAAGGAAAAAATGAAATATCGATTAAAGCAACTGATCAATCTGGAAATACAAATGAAATAATATTTACATTGTATCTTGATACCACTCCTCCAAATATTCAGATTAAAACTCAGAATTATAAATTATGCTCCAAAGATTCTGAGTATATTTCAGGTGCTGTTGATGATTTAAAAGCCATATTAAAAATCAATGGAGAAAATGTAGAAATTTCACCTGATGGTAGTTTTTCAAAATTGATCAAACTTAATCAAGGAATTAACGAAATTAATTTAACGTGTAGTGATCTTGTCGGAAATATTACGGAATTAAAACATTATCTTGTATTTCCAGAAAAAAAGCTGATTATACTTTATATTGGCGAGAAAAGAGCAGAAGTTAATAATCAAACAGTTATATTGGATACTCCACCTATGATTATAAAAGGTTCTACTATGGTGCCTCTCCGCTTTATCGGTGAAGCAATAGGCGCAGAACTTAATTATGATAATTCAGAACAAAAAATTACACTTAAATTATACAATAAGACAATAATTCTCTGGATAAATAAAACAACTGCTCTGATTAATAATGATCCTGTTTCACTAAATGTTCCTCCGATAATTGTTAATGGCAGAACTCTCGTTCCTGTAAGGTTTGTCTCAGAAAATCTGGGTGCGAAAGTTGATTGGGATGGAAAATTGCAAAAAATTACTATAACTTTTCCTTCAGATTAAAAGTTCATAATCTAATCAAGCTTTGTAAGTAAGTTCCGAGCAATTTGCTAAAACAATTATCATCGATTCCAAAATATTCCGAGAGTAAATCAACTTGCTCTTTCTGTGTTAGATCTCATTTTTCGTGAAAGTATAAATGAAAGAATAAGAGTAACTGCTAACATTGAAGTTGTAACAAAAATATTGGGCATTGAACTGCTTAAATTTACTTCTATTGGACTTATCTCAAACCAGCCTACTATTGAAATATCATCAAAATAAATGATATTGCGATCTTCTGTAAGTATAAATTGATTTGTTAAAAGAGCTTTTTCGTCTGGTGACCAACTGTTCAATTTTAAACAATACATGGGTCTGTTAAGCCCAAAATATCCACTAATTGGTGGAAAATCCATTACAGTTAAACAAAACACTATTTCATTTGGTACACAAAAATACGTATTTTCTGCTGTAAATGCAAGTTTTTCTCCTGTCGGTGAGAGCAAGAGCTGAATTACACTACTTGCATATGGTTCTAAATTAGTTATAGAGCTGTCCTTTAAATTAAGGATATAAATATTCCGTTCAATATTTTTGCCATAGCCTTTATCACCACGGAATAAAACTATTTCATCATTTGGATGTTTCTTTAAATAATATATACCTTTAAATTCAGTTTCGATTTCCAATGAATCATTATTATCAATATCAATTTTATAGAAGCTTAGATTACTACTTTTTGTGCCACAACATATAAATAGTATTTTATTTTCTGATAGCCAGCAAATATCAGGGATTGCCTTCTCTGAATCCTTGTATTTAATCTCCTTTATCTTTTCTAATTCTTCCTTATTTTTAAGGGCAACATATACAGCATAATTATTGCCATTCTTACCAGTAAATAAAAGCTTGTCTTCATAAGGAGACCAGAGAAAAGATTTTACATTGAAGCCATCCATGCTTATCTTTTTTATATTTTTGCCTGTGCAATCAGTTAGATAGAGAGCTTTATTTCCTTCATTATCTATGTTAAAAGCAATTAAGCTACTATCATTAGACCATTGATACCAAATAGGTTGTTTAGATACTATATCGATTTTTAAGCTTTTTCCTCCAAAGAATGGAATAAGATTTAAGTAATATTTCCCTTCTACTGAATCATCTGATCCAGTATACTCACAAACATATGCGAACTTATTACTATCAGGAGACCACTTTCCAGAAACAATATTTAAATCTTCTTCCTTAGTCCAGGAATATGCTATTTCATTTTTTATAACATTTCTATCAGTTAGTAAATCAACAAATAAAAATAATTTTGAATCTTCTTCTGCTCCGATAGAAAATTCTTTTGCATTACAAAGAAGCAAAATCTTTTTCATATCTGGTGATAGCCAGGCTTGTTCTACATCTACATTAGATTTAATACCTTGATATAAGTATTCATCATAAAACGATAACAACATAATAGTTTTTCCATTGTCTAATTCGGTTCCAATGTATATTTCATAAGCCTTCCCAATCTCGGGGTCTAATTTATAAAGTTTCCCATTCTGAATAAACAGAAGATAATATTTTTGAGGACTTTTAAGCAATTGCTTTGAAGCTGATGATACATTTGTAACGCATAAAAAGACTAAAAATACAATAAAAAAGGCAATCATACTTCTCTTCATAATGCCCTCCTTTTGAACCAATCTCCTAATTAAATTCTAACTCATTTAAAACAAAAATAAATACCAGAAAAAAGTTATTGTCAGAACTTAAAGTAAATTAAAAAATGTGATAAAATCATTACAATTAATATTTTTCGTTAGGAGATGACTAATTAAAATGGTTAAGAAACTTATTGGATTAATTGTTTTAATTTCCATTCTTTTTGTTTCCACTCCAATATTTTCTATTAACTTTTTCCCAGAAAGCAAGATTCCATCAAAATCTAAAATTACTGGAATTTATAATGCAGGAAAAACAGCTCGCTTTGGGAACCTACAACTCACTGAGGATTCAATTTATAAGAACAGATTTCTTTACTTACCTAATTTTGAAGATTCTATAGCGTCATTCGATTTGATAACTAATAAATTTAAAATAGAACTAAAAGACATAATAAGCGAAACTCCATGCATAATATCTGGAAATTATCTATATGTAAGTGTTCCAGATTCTTCTTTTCGTTGTATAAACCTTAAAACAAAGACTGTGGTGTGGACTTTTGATAACGATAAAGAAAGCATCTGGGTGATCCCAGTAATTTATGATGATTATATTGTTTTATGTACTGAAAATAAAATATTTCTCCTAAATAAGAAGAGCGGAAGGCAAATATGGAAGTTTAGCGGAAAAACCTCACATAAACCTGTTATTAAAGATGATACAATATTTGTAGAAATTAACGAAATACTAAATGCTATTGATTTAAAGACGGGGGAAATCAAATGGAAATACAAAACATCCTGTAAGGTTAATACACCACCTCTAATTTACAATAATCAGTTAGTTCTTTTTTGTAACAATGGAAAAATAGAGATACTCGATATTGCTACAGGTGAAAATATCAAAAAAATAAAAGTTATTAATGCTGATTTTTCAAATTGGGATGAGCCTCCTGCTGTATTAGACGGAAATATAATTTACTTCACAGATGTATATGGTAATCTTTATTCTCTTGAATATTTTAGTGAAAAAGTCTCATTGCTTTATGAGGCAACTTTTTTTAGTAATCTTGATAGAATTTCATATAAACCAAAAATAGTAGAGAATAAACTATATCATAAAGATGGAGAAAATTTAATTGAGTTTGATATAGATACTTCTACTATAAATTGGAAATGCAATATTACTTCTCACTCGTTTCAATCACCACTCTTTTTAATGAAGAATGAAATTTTTTTATTTTGCGAAGAATCTCTTGATGATCTTATCCTCTTTTCTGTTAAGTTTGAGAAAAGCGATGAAAAATGGGCAAAAAAAATAAGCGGCAATCTATTTTGCTCACCAAAAATCTGGAAGGATAGATTATACATAATTAGAACATCTAATATTTTGGAATGTTATAAAAAAGAGGATGGAGATATTTTGTGGAGCATTAAGATTCCCTCAGGAGAGGAAAAACTTCTAAATATTGATTCTGACAGAATATTCATTGGAGACTATAAAAATATTTATGTATATGACTGTTCGAACGGAAAGCAAATAAAAGAAATTAAATTAAACGAAGACAATGAATTTAAATATAAATCTTACAGTGTTAAAGGCAATAGCATTTACCTTATTACAGGAGATTATCTAAAATGCTATAACATTCAAAAAGAGCAAATGATTTGGGAAACTTTTATTTTCTCATATCCAGAATTCCCGCTTGTACAATATATAGACGACTTATTATATGTTTCTTACATGGATTTCATGAATATTATATATTATCTTCGCTGTATCAACCCAGAAAACGGTAATAAACTATGGGAAATTTGTTCAGATGATTATTTTGAACAATTAACGATTAGAGATAACATTCTTTTCTACTATGAAGAAAACTCAGTAAAAGCAATAAATACCTATGATGGGAAGCAACTCTGGGAAAAAAATATTCCTGCATTTGATAAGAACATTAAAATCACTTTAGATAATAATAACTTATATATATGCTTGTCCTCCCTTACAAAAAATATTTCTTCTTATATGCTCGAGATAATTTCGTTATCAGCGGAAGATGGGAAAGAGCTCTGGATTGAAACACTGATTCATTCTTATGGATATGGTTACAAATCTCAACTAACTAACGTTAAATTTAGTAATGATAATATAGTATTGTGTCTAAACTCGAGGTCTTTGTTGACCTTTAACACTAAAAGCAAGAAATTTCTTTGGGTTTATTATCCAGAAAGCATAATTAACGAATATTTTCAAGTAGACGATAATACTTTATATATTTGTACGCGTGAAGGATTTACGTATGCAATAGCTATTTAATTGTGTTGTATAAATGCAAGAATTATTCTTATTTTATATAACAACCTAACCTTAAGTTCTGATTTTGTTCAGCAATTCCTTTGCGTTTTTTATGGCATAACCGCCAAAATCATTGTTAAAATAGCAATAAACATCGATTCCTTGCGAAAGCCAGCTATTAATCCTATCAGCCCATACATTTAGCTCTTTATCTGAATAATCTGACCCATATAGCACTTTTCCACCATGCATTCTTATGTATGCAAAACTTCCAGTAATTTTTAGACTCAATGGCCATCTGGGCGAATCTACAGAGCAAATGGTAATATTACTATAATTTTTCAAAAAATTATAAACTTCTTCATCAAACCAGCTTTCATTTCTGAACTCAAAAGCATAAAGATGGTTACCATCCAATTCAGAAAGCATCTCCACAAAATTCCCAAATAAAGGTAAATCTACCTTCAGTGAAGGAGGAAGTTGAAAAAGAAATGGACCAAGCTTATCGTTAAGATTTTTTGATCTCTCAAGAAACGTATTCCACTCATCATTACAATCCTTTAGCTTCTTTATATGCGTTATATATCGTGAGACTTTAACAGAAAAAATAAAACCTTCATTAACTCTTTTTGCCCAGTTTGAGAATACATCTGGCTTAGGCAATCTGTAAAAAGGACTGTTGAGCTCTACAGTATTGAAACATTCTGAGTAGTATTCGAGTTGTTTTGATCTTGGAAGATCGAATGGATAAAATACTCCTTTCTCCCAATGTTGATAAGAAAAGCCAGATGTTCCAATATAAATTTTAGTCATCGTTATAATTTATTTAGTATATTTTTGTACCTCTTCAATTTTATTCTAAAAATCAATTTACAGATATAATTGCTAAAAATAATAAAAGAGATTTAATGGCAATAACTAATCTTTTAGTAGTTCTTTTGGAGTAATATTCCGTTTACCACCTGGCAAAAGAAATGTTGATAGAAACAAAGTTATAATAGAAATTAATATGCAGGCAAAAACTACATCAAAATTGAACGGATATCTGCCACTACAAATGTAAAAACCATACCATATTCCAGCAATTATAAAAGCAGAAACAATAGAAATTATTGCGGACTTAGAAGATGGTTTAGCCCAATAAATTCCACAAGCCAATATGATGAACGCTGAACTTCTCATTGCGTAATTAAGGTAGGTTGCTATTGGAAGCTCTTTTGTTATTAATGCCATTATTATACTTATAATTCCAGCAACTAATATACCAATACGTGTTATAAAAGCTATTTTTTTATCAGAAATATTTTTGTCACCTCTTTGATAGATATCTTTTGTAAACATTGTAGCCATTCCCAGAAGTATAAGTGCCTCAGTAGAAGCAATAGCTGCAAACACCCCAGCCATTGCAAAACCTCCTATTAAAGAATTTGGAATTTTCATTAGAGCTAATGGTAAAGCAAGCCTTGTATCCGAAGATGCATATCCACCGTTTAAAGCTACGCCAGCCATAACTATACTTGTAACAAGTAATCCAAGTGGTGCTACAACAATGGGAGCTATAAGAGACGCTTTTTTAGCAGTTTTGGTATCTTTTGCAGCAAAGATTGGTTGAACGCTTGCTTGTGCAGCAAAAGCCCCAGCAATACCTCCGACAATCCAGGCTAAAACCTGCTCTGTTCCCATACCGAATAGATTCAAAGCATTTGCGCTCGTTAACTCAAGAGCTTCTGTATTAGATAATGCATCAAGCTTAGCTATTAGACCAGGATACCATGCTACTTCATTCATATACCAAAAGTAAGCAATTCCAAGAGATGACAATATGACTACTACATGGATGAAATTAGTTAATGCAACGCCAAACATCCCTCCTGCTAATGTGTAAATCGTGATACCTAAGCCTGCAATAATTATAGCAATATTAATATTCATACTTAATGCCCCAGAAAAGAGTGATCCAATCGAAGATATTTGAACACTTGATAAAAATAGATATGCAACTATAAAGAAAACTGCTGAAATTAACCTCAAATCTTTATTATAGAGCTTCTCGAGCATTTCAGGTATGGTTACAATTTTCTTCCGTCTATAAAGAGTAGCCCATGTTAAGCCAAAAATAAATACACCAATAGAAGTTGAAATGTTATACCAAATTGGGCTTATACCATATTTATAAGCCCATTGTCCAACTGCTACTGTGCTTGTGCCTCCAAGCCATTCACCAGCTATTGCGAATATTGTTAGAGAAAGTCCTAAATTTCTACCTGCGACAAGGAGATCAAACGAATTTTTAACGAATTTTTTCGCAAATATTCCAACTAAGACAATTATAAGAAAATAAATCATAATGATGAAAAACTGCGTACTTAATATCATTATCCTTAAACACTACTCCTTTCTTATTTAAACCCCTCATCCAATACAGCACATTTCAAAAAATAAATTAAACCTTCTGCTAAAAATGTATTTTAATCTACCACAATATTCAAAAGCTTATTCTTTATATAAATAACCTTCTTTATGTTTTTACCTTCAATGTAAATTTTAACTTTATCATCTATTAAAGCTAAATTTTTTATCTCTTCCTCGTTTATTTCCTCGCTAACGAAAAGTTTACTTCTTAATTTACCATTCACTTGAATGGGTATCTCAAGAATTTTATCTTTTGCAAGATCGTCTACATACTCTGGCCACTTTTCCTTAAAAATTGAGCAATTATGACCAAGGAGACTCCATAATTCTTCACTAATATGAGGGGCAAATGGAGCAAGAAGAAGAGTTAAATTTTCTAAAGTAACTTTTGGTCTTTTAGGAAGTTTTAAAAGATTATTCACATATATCATCAATGCTGAAATAGCCGTATTAAAACCAAAATTCTCAATATCAAAAGACACTTTTTTTATAGTCTTATGCATTATACGAAGCGTATCCTCATCTGGAGATTCATTATTGATTTCTGTTTCATCGAATAAGCTCCATACCTTATTTATGAACCTTCTTATTCCTTCAACACCTTCGGTGCTCCACATCGTATCCTGATCAAACGGACCCATAAACATTTCATATATTCTTATTACATCTGCTCCGTATTGATCTATCACATCATCAGGGTTTATAACATTTCCAAGGGATTTGGACATTTTCCTCCCATCTTCAGCTAAGACTAACCCCTGGTTTCTAAGCTTTAAAAATGGTTCAGGAGTATTAACTACACCAATATCAAATAGAAATTTGTGCCAGAATCTTGCATAAAGTAAGTGCAAAACAGCATGTTCAGCACCACCAATATAAAGGTCCACTGGAAGCCAATAATTTATTTTATCTTTATTAGCTAATTCGCTATCATTATGTGGATCAACATACCTGATATAATACCAGCAAGAACCAGCCCATTGAGGCATTGTATTGGTCTCTCTTTTTGCTTTACCGCCACATTTAGGACAATTAACAGTTACCCAATCTTCAATCAATGCAAGAGGAGACTCTCCTGTTCCACTTGTTTCATAATAAGGCACATCTGGAAGAGTTAAAGGTAATTGATCATAAGGAAGTGGTACTGCCCCACATTTCTCGCAGTGTACTATAGGGATTGGCTCTCCCCAGAATCGTTGCCTCGAAAAGACCCAATCTCTCAGTTTGTATTTTACAACTTTTTTCCCAGCTCCCATATTTTCAAGATATTCTGTAATTGCTTTTCTTGCTTCAATTGAATTCATGCCATTGAACTGAGAAGAATTTATCATAACTCCCTCATTCTCATAGGCTTCATTGAGTAAATTTTCTTCCAGCTCAGGTTTTATCACTTGAACTATTGGTAAGTTGTACTTTACTGCAAATTCAAAATCTCTTTGATCATGGGCAGGAACTGCCATAATAGCCCCAGTTCCATAAGTTAATAGCACATAATCAGCTACATATATTGGTAGAATCTGGCCATTTACTGGATTAATTGCAAATAGATTCGTAAAAATACCTTCTTTCTCCTTTATTAAAGATGTTCTTTCAAGGTCACTTTTTGATTTTATTCTGTTTCTATACTCCTCTAAATTCTCCCTTTCAGTTCCTGTTAAAAGTTCCGATAGTATAGGATGCTCTGGAGCAAGAACCAAATAAGTCGCACCAAAAATGGTGTCTGGTCTTGTTGTAAATACTTTAATAACTTTATCAGCGTCCTTTATTTTAAAATTTATTTCAACCCCCTCTGATTTACCAATCCAATTTTTTTGCATAGTTACTATCTTTTCCGGCCAATCAAGAAGGTCTAAATCTTTAAGCAATCTATCAGCATAAGCAGTTATTTTTAGCATCCATTGACGCATATTCCTTCGCTCTATTTTAGCTCCACATCTTTCACAGATTCCCTGAATAACCTCTTCGTTTGCAAGGCCAGTCTTACAGGCTGGACACCAATTAATTGGAACATCTGCCTCATAAGCAAGACCATTTTCGTACATTTTTAAGAATATCCACTGGGTCCACTTATAATAAGATGGATCCGAGGTGTTAATTTCTCTACTCCAATCATAAGAAAACCCAAATCTTTTTATTTGTCGCTTAAAATTAACAATATTTTTGGCTGTTGCAATTTTAGGGTGAATTTTCATTTTTAAAGCATAATTTTCAGTTGGAAGACCAAAAGCATCCCATCCCATAGGGTGAAGAACATTTAAGCCTTCCATCATTCTCTTCCTTGCAATTATGTCGCTTGCAGTGTAACCTTCAGGATGTCCAACATGCAACCCTTCTGCAGAGGGATATGGAAACATATCAAGAATATAAAACTTCTTTTTGCTGTTATCTTCTTTTACTTCATACAAACTTTCCTCTTCCCAGATTTTTTGCCATTTCTCTTCAATTTTCTTAAAGTCATAAATATCTTTTCTCATTTTTTTACCTTAAACCCCTTTACATAGGAAAGTTTTTTCGTTAGATTATAAGCTAAAATATGAAAAATAAAAAATACTTAATTATTTTAATTATAATTGTTGTCTTAGCCCTAGGTGGAGGAATTTATTTCTTTTATTTCTCGCATAGTAAAACTAATCCAAAAGAAAATATATCTAATCCTACAACCAATGAAAAAAAAGAAGAAAAAGCAAAAGTAGATGTTCCTGTAGTTATAGATGTGAGCAATTCAGACAATGCAAAGATTTACATCGATGGTGACCTTGTCGGAGAGGGTAAAGCAGAAGTAAAAGTCAAAGAAGGAGTACATTCTCTTAGAGTAGTTGATGAAAATAAGGGTGAATACACAGAACCATTTTTCCTTAGTAAAGATGTAGGAACATTTAGAAAAACAGTTGCTGTCCAACCAAAAGGAAGAGCAATAACTTTCATTACCAATATTGACAATTGCACCATATACATAGATGGAACAAAAATAATAACTTTTAATGGTTCAATTGAATTAATGATTCCCTTAGGGAAACATACAATAGAAATCACACGTGAAGGATATGAAAGTTTTAAAAAAGAACTCGATATTACTGAAAATTTTACGACTTCTTTGAATATTTCTTTAAAAAAGAAAAACTAATGGAAAGGAGTATCAAGAGATGAAAAAAGCTCTTTATTTAATTCTTGGTGTAATTGTTGCAATTTTTGGTTTATGGCTGCTTATCATATGGTGGCCCTTCTTTGTGGTCTTTCTAAAAGGTGTGCTTGGACCAATTGTAATATTGGTCGGATTAATAATATTTATAATCGGATGGATGACTCCAGCAAAGGAAGAAACATTCGAGGAGCCATTATTGGAACCAGAAGCAAAACCCGAAGAAGAGGAGAAAAAAGAATAATATTTTCTAACTTTTAATTCTATATGTGAAGTGGTAATCCAATTGCCACTTCACATACTTCTCCAAATACTTCTGAAAAAGTCGGATGCGGAAAAGTTATATCAGTAAGCTTTTGAATGCCGATTTTCTCCTTTATAGCTATTTCTGCTGAAGCTATTAATTCAGTTGCATTTTCACCAACAATTGTACAACCTGTTATATAATTATCTTCAGTAAATATTTTTATCAAACCTTCTTTTATTGCGTGGGCTCTCGCTCTTCCATTTGCTGAATATGGGAATATGAAACTTTTCTCACCTTTAGTTTTCCCAACAGATGCAAACTCAGGCATTGAATAAACGCATCTTGGCATTAAGTCATAATTTATAGGTTTTGTTTCTTTATCAAATATTTTACAGGATGCAATTATTGCCTCCTTGTATGCTGTGTGTGCAAGCATGGATTTCCCGTTTACATCCCCTATTGCAAAAACATCAGGGTTACTTGTCTGCATATAATCATTTATAACGATACCTTTAGCTGAGTATTCAACATTTAAAGGCTTTAAAATACTCTCAATAATGTTTGGCTTTCTTCCAGCTGCAACAAGAACCACATCAAATATCTCTTCAACTAAACTTCCTTCTCTATTCAGGGAAAGTTTAATTTCATTTTTACTGGAATCTACTTCAAGGTTTTCCACTTTACAGGAAGTTATAATATTTATTCCTGACTTTAGAAGTGATTTATTTAATATTTCAACAGATTCACTATCCTCGCCAGGTAAAATCTGATTCATCATTTCGACTATCGTTACATTACAACCTAACGCTTTATAAATAATTCCAAACTCTAATCCTACTGCTCCTCCACCGATAACTAATAACCTTTTAGGTATTTCTTTAAGTAAGAGTGCATAATCGCTTGTTATTACTTTATCACCATCAAATTCAATTTTAGGTATTTTAGATACAACTGAACCTGACGCAATAATCAGTTTATCAAAATTTACTTTTTCTTCTTTATCTTCTGTAGTTTTTAAAATTACGTTTTTATCTTGAACCTCTACTGCCTCTCCTTTTACCACTGTAACATTATTCTTTTTTAAAAGATATTCAATACCCTGTCTTGACATAATAACTGCTTTGTTTGAATGCGACCTTATTTTGTTAATATCATAATTTAAATCACTAAAATTGACTCCGAGCTGTTCAATCTTTTCTCTTTCTAATAATGGATGAACGCTTTTAAGAATTGCTTTTGTTGGGATACAACCTTTATTTACACATGTACCACCAACATTTTCTTTCTCAATCAGTGTGACCTCTCCCCCTATTTGTGAAGCTCTTATAGCAGCAACATAACCTGCAGGACCACCACCAATTATTACTATTTTCACTTTTTTCCCTCACTTTCAAAAAATCTATTATACTATATAAACTATGATTGGAATTCAGCTCGTATTGTCAAGAGAGACAGACACTCTACTAAAAATGGTAGATATTCTTCAAATAGATTCTTTTCAATTCTTTCTTGATGGTAACTCCTTGCCACTCCATAAATTGAAAGGATATGAATTAAGATCCACTTTAATAACTGCTAAAAAAACCTTTGGTATAAAGAAGATCTTTGTTCATGCACCTTATAATATTTATATTGGTAGTAAAACCCGGTCTAAAAGAATAAGTCTATGGAAAAAAATTAAGGAAAAATTAAAACTTTGTGAAGATTTAAATCTTGATGGCTTAATTGTTCATACCTACATACCAATTAAAACAGAAATTAATGAAATAATAGATGAAGCAAATGATCTTCTTTTCGATTTTGTTTCTAAAGTTCCACTTCTTTTAGAAAATGTTTCTGTTAAAGACAAATATGGAAGTAATATGGAAAAGTTTGAGCAGTTCGTTAAAAATATGAAAACTATCATACCCATTGGGGTATGCCTGGACACGGCTCATCTGTTTGAAGCAGGTTATCATTTTGAGACAAAACCAATCGCTCAAGAGCTTTCTAAAAAATATCCAGAAGTATTTAAAGAAACTATTCTTGTTCACTTAAATGATTCTAAGACACCTTGTGGTAGTTTTATAGATCAGCACGAAGAGCTTGGTAAGGGAGCCATTGGCTTAGGGGCACTCGGAGCTATAGTTTCACTTTTTTCCAATGAAACTACTTTTATTACCGAACCACCCATTGATAACCTGGATAGCTATATTAGCAATGTAGAGACGCTAAGAGGTTTAGTTAAAGCAAACATAAAAATAAAAATTGAGTCTATAGATTAGGAGAATATTATTTTTTCTTTCTGAGCCTTAAAAACTTTTCTGTTATTCTCTTTCTCCTTTTATCTGTTTCATCTTCGTCAATCTCAATCTTAACAATTTTATCGTCGGATATTTCTAACCTTAACCAGTCTCCCTCTTTTGCTTTAGCTGGGAGCAGAGAAACAGGTAAATCATATCTTTTTAAGTCGTTCTCCAAAAAAATCACTGCAGTTCTACTATCTTCGATTCTATCTATTACTCCCTTTTTATGCTCCATAAATACTTATCTCTCCGTTTCAATTGAATAGCTTTTACCATCAGTGGTTATAACTATTGAGCCATTTACATCTGTTCCGTAAACTTTGACTCCCATCTTTCCTAACCTATCTAAAACCTCTTTGTGTGGATGACCATAGGGATTACCGTTCCCTGCCATATATATTGCTACTTCCGGAGTAATTGCATTTAAATATCTTTCTGTTGATGAAGATGATGAACCATGATGGCCAAGTTTTAAAATAGTAGCGTCTAAATTAAGCTTTGATTTCAACATATCATTTTCGGCTTCTTTTTCTGCATCTCCACTGAATAGGAAAGTAATATCATTATAATCGAACTTAAGAACTATAGAATTATTGTTAATGTCAGAGAACAGTTTTGAAGGAGGATTCAATACTCGAAGATTGTGAATTTTAGGAATCTCTGCTTTCATATCTTTAATATCCAGATCAACTTCAATACTTCCTCCGATTGCTTCTAAAATTGGACTAAATGGAATAAAAGCCTTCCTATTTATTATAATAGGAGGAATAGGAAGATTTATTATTTCACTATTAACCTTCACTTCTGGTTTATCTATCCAAATTTCAATCTTATTCTCATCTATCCATATTGTCATTTTCTTTTCTTCAGGAAGCCAAGCAACCTCTGCTCCAAGCGTCTCTGAAATTAGTCTTATTGGTAATGTACAAATTATTTTCCCATTAGTTATTGCTAAAAGTGGTTTAGAGTCTATGTTCCTAAAATTTATTTTATATTTCTTTCCTTTGTATGAAATATTAACTTCATTTACGTTATAAGAAGAATCAAAATTACCATTTAAGATTTTAACCAAATCCTTTAAAGGTATTAATACTTTATCAGAAACAACTATTGGCGGATTAGAGATTTTCTTTTCTTCCCCGTTTACTTTTATTTTTTTACTGTCAATTTGAAGCTCTATTTTGAAATCCTCATCCTCTAATATCACCTTACCTTCTTCAGCAACATGATTTGACTTACAGTTAAGTTTTTGAGAGAGGCTACCAAGGTCTATATATATTTCATAATTGTTTAAGAGAAGCAGGAATAAATCTTTATTGGTTTTAATATCATCCATTGAAGGAAGCAAACTTAAAATCTCTTTTATCTGAATTTTGTCTCCTCTTTTTAGAGTTTTGATATTCAAGCCCTTCTCTTCGATTGTATCTAAAAATTCTTCATATATTGGAGTAGTGGTTATATCCTCGTTTGTATAAACACTCTTAACTGAAATATTTTTCAAAATTTCAACTAATCCTCCAATATGGTCAGAGTGAGGGTGAGTAGCTATCATCTTGTCTATTTCTTTTATTTTGGCATTATTTAAGAATGCAAGAGCTTTTCCATTCTTATCTCCGCCATCTATTAAAATCTTATCTCCTTTATTAAACTCAATTAAAATCGCATCTCCCTGCCCTACATCTATAAATGATATCCTTAAGCCTTTATTCTCGGGAAGATTGAATAGTTTACTACAACCGTTAAAAGAAAACGTAAAAAATACTATACTTACGAGGAGTAAAGCTTTTAATTTATAAATAAGATTAGACCGATCCTTCTTCATAATACTCTCCTCCTTGTTGATATTTTGCTTATCTAAAATTATAACTTGCTAATATTATACTTTTTTTCTCTTAAATGTGGTAATAAACGAATTGCTTCAACTAAAATCTTGGTGAAATATATATAATTACTTTCTATAGTTTTACCTACAGAAAGTGTAAACGTTAAATTAGCTATGAATGAGAGAAAAATATAAAAAGGAATTTCCTTAACACTTATATGACATTCTAAAAGTGGTTATTACTCCCCTCCCGTCATTCTGAAAGTGCGGTATTATCGCACTTTTAATGAAGGATCTCTGTAACACTAGACGTCATTCTGAACGAAGTGAAGAATCTCCGTATTTAATCATTTCATTTTTTATTCATGTTTAGGTTTATTTTGCATGAGAGTAAAAAGAGAAGTTCCTTCGGTCGTTTAGAAAACACTCCCTCAGGATGACTGAGGAGGGTCATTCCCAAAATCTTTTATTGGGAATCCAGACCTTATTTCTAAGCATACTTCTAAAACTCTCTGGATTCCCACGAAAGCAGGAATGACAATAAAAAGCGAATGAATGACAAGAAAAATCATAGAAATGACAATAAAAATCGAGGGAATAACACGCAAAGAGACCCTTCGTCGCTTTCAGATATGCTCCTCAGGGTGACAGGAGGGGTTGTCGTTCCTCTTCGACATTAGATACGCTCCCTTAGAAATGCGGCATGAATAGTCATTCTTGAACTTATTTATTAGGGAATCCAGGCCATTTTTTTCTTTTGTATTTAGTTAGGAGTGACAAAATTATCTTTTTTTACTCCACTATATATTATGGAGGGATTATTTATATTTCTAAGTAGTATTTACTACTATTAGTTTTAAGCTTGTATTGTTTATGATACGTTATCATTATGCACGCGAAGGTGCGAAAGAATGAGATCCTTTGGTTTGCTTAAGAAGACGCTCCACCGGACTCATTGATTTTCAAGAATTCTCAATGTATATTAGAAGAAATACGGAAAATCCACAAGATTTCGGGTTGCAGAAATCTAAATATTCAATTACTTTATAGCTTTTCGTAAATTCTATGTTTGCACGGCTTCAATCCTTCACAGGTATTCTAAAAACTTGACTTTGTGAACTATTCTAGAATTAAAAAATATATTAGACTCGCATATTTTGACAAAAATTGTAGATAAATTAAAATATGAGAGATATTATGGAAGAAAAAAAGAAATTTTTGCTAATAGTTATATCTGGTCCTTCTGGTGTAGGTAAGCAAACTATAGCAAAAGAACTTTTAAACCTTATGCCTGACCTTGAAGTTTCTGTTTCTGCTACTACACGCCCTATAAGGAAAGGTGAAAAGGATGGAGTAGATTATTTTTTTCTCTCAAAAGAAGATTTTGAGCGTAAAATAAAAGAAAGGTTTTTTATTGAGTACGCTGAAGTACACGGCAATTTATACGGTACTCCAATTGACAATATAAGGCGTATTAAGGATAAAGGAGGAAAGCTTCTTCTTGTAATTGATGTTAACGGAGGAAAGAGTGTAAAAAAAGCTTTTCCTGATGAAACTATTTTATTTTTTATCAGACCACCAACTTTTTCTGATTTAGAGGAGAGACTTCAAAAAAGAGGTTCAGAAACAGATGAAGAGATAAGAAATAGGTTAAATACTGCAGTTATTGAACTTTCTAATCAGAATTGGTATGATTATATAATTGTTAACGATGATCCTAAAAAAGCAGCGTTAGAAATAATGGATTATATTTTAAAAGGAGAAGGTAATGAAAAGTTTTAGCAATGTGTCTATAGAAGAACTTATAGATAAAGTAGAAGAAAATAAGTATATACTAGCGCTTAAACTTATGCTCCAAAGTGTAAGAATCGCAGCTGTGAGAGGTCAAAGTCTCCCAATTGGTAATTACTATACAAATTTGATAGAAAGCGCCAAGCATGAACTTTTACTTTATGCTGAAGAACAATCTTTCAATGAAGAAAAGGCGTGATAACTATATATGGAACTTGAAATCTCCCAAATTTGTAAGTTATTACCACATAGATATCCTTTTTTGCTAATTGATAGAGTTTTAGATTTGAACCTGGATAGTAAAAAAATTACTGCAGTAAAAAATGTTACTATTAATGAACCTTTCTTTACAGGCCATTTTCCAGAAAATCATGTATTTCCAGGAGTACTTTTAGTTGAAGCTTGTGCTCAGGCTTCAGGTATATTATTAAACAGCCTATCAAAAAAAGAGAACAAAGAGGGTCAATTAGGGCTACTGGGCAGAGTATCGAATTTTTATTTTAAAAGAGTAATAATACCAGGTGATATTTTACTTATCGAGAGTGAACTTTTAGCTTCGAAGATGTCAGTTTATAAGTTTAAAGCCAAAGTAACAGTTAATTCAGAGTTAGCTGGTACTGGCGAGTTAGATATAATTGTTGCAAATAGAGAAATAAATGACAGTATTGAATAAAATAAAAATAGCAGGAATTGGGAGCTACGTACCTGAGCGAGTTATGACAAATTACGATTTTGAAAAAATAGTAGATACAAGCGATGAGTGGATAACAACTCGTACAGGAATTAAAAAGAGACATTTTGCAAGTGAATCTGAAGCCTCTTCGGACTTTGCAGTTAAAGCATCACTAAATGCTTTAAAAGATGCAAAAATAGACCCAAAGGATATTGATTTGGTTGTTCTCGGTACTGCTACGCCAGATATGTTGTTCCCTTCAACAGCTTGTATTGTTGCAAATGCCCTTGGTTGCGTTAATGCAACTGCTTTTGATGTTTCTGCGGGATGTTCTGGATTTGTTTTTTCCCTTTCTATAGCCACTCAATATTTAAGAACAGGATATTTCAAGAATGCATTAGTTATAGGTACAGAAACTTTATCTCGATTTTTAGATTTTTCTTATAGAGATACATGCGTACTATTTGGAGATGGCGCCGGGGCTATGGTTTTTAAAAGTGAAGCAGGTAGTATTGAGGATGATGCAGTAATTTCTATAATAACAGGGGCTGATGGAGGCGGTGCAGGCAAATTACTTCTTCCCGCAGGAGGATCAAGAATGCCTGCTTCAATCCAAACAGTAAAGAATCATTTGCATTATGTTCATATGGATGGTAAAGAGATATTTAAATTTGCAGTTCGTATAAGCGATACAATAGTTGATACACTTCTTAAGAATACAAATTTGACAATTGACTCGATTGACCATTATTTATTTCACCAGGCAAATACAAGAATAATAGACTCTGCAGTGAAGAGATTAAACATTCCAGAAGAAAAAGTCATAATAACAATTGATGAGTATGGTAATACTTCTTCTGCATCAATACCAATGTCACTTTCAATTTCATCATCTTCTGGTAGAATTAAAAAGAACGATTTAATTCTGATTGTTGTTTTTGGTGCCGGCTTAACATGGGGTGGAGCCATATTAAGGTGGAATAAGGATGAATGAATTGGATTTTAGCGAAAAAACTGTTCTTGTTACAGGCGGAGAAAGAGGTATAGGAAAGAGAGTATGTCTTGATTTTGCTCTACATGGCGCAAATGTAGTAGTTAATTATCCTTTTATAGAAGAATTAAGCGAAGCAGAAAAAACTTTAAATGAAATAAATAACATTGGTGGTAAGGCAATAATTCTTAGAGCAGATGTCAGAAATATTGATGAAATTGATGAAATGGTATCGCAAGCTGTACAGGAGTTTGGAAAAATTGATATTCTTGTCAATAATGCAGGGATTACAAAGGATAATCTCCTTATAAAAATGTCTCCCCATGATTGGCAAAATGTAATTGATATTAATCTTACAGGGACTTTTAACTGTACAAAAAGAGTAGTAAAAGAAATGATGAAAAATAAGTATGGAAGAATTGTTAACATTTCCTCGATAATGGGAATAATTGGAAATGCAGGACAGGCAAATTATGCAGCATCTAAAGCTGGAATAATTGCATTCACTAAATCTGTAGCAAAAGAGTTCGGTTCAAGAAACATCACTGCTAATGTAGTTGCCCCCGGTTATATAAAATCTCCAATGACAGATAACTTGGCAGAAAATATAAAAAAAGCTTTTTTTGATAAAGTTATTATAAAGAGATTTGGAAAAGCTGAAGATATTTCAAATGCAATTCTCTTTCTTGCTTCAGATTTAGCAAGCTATATAACCGGTCAAGTATTAGTTGTTGATGGAGGTTTAACTTTATAAATATTTCTTATTATTTTATAGGAGGCTAAAATGACAGAAAAAGAGATTCTTGAAAAAGTAAAACCAATTATTGCTGACAAGCTTGGTATTGAACAGGATCAAATTAAAATGGATTCTAATTTTATAAATGATCTTGGAGCAGATTCATTAGGGCTTGTCGATATTACAATGGCTTTAGAGGAAGAATTTGGAACAGAAATTCCAGATGAGGAAGCTTCAAAGTTGACAACCGTTGGTGCAATGGTTGATTTTATAAAAAATAATTATAAAGGGTAAAATTAGTTGTGCAAAAAATTCACAGAGTAGCTATTACAGGCATTGGTGTAATTACTTCATTAGGAATTGATAAAGATGAGTTTTTTAATAATCTTCTCTCAGGAAAATCTGGAATTGACCTAATAAAAAGTTTTGATACGAAGGAATTTGCTGTTCGTATTGGAGGCGAAATATTAGATTTCGACGCATCATTGTATTTACCTCAGAAAGAAATTCAACGAATGGATAGATTTTGTCAGTTTGGTGTAATAGCTTCTATGCTTGCTTATGAGGATGCAAAAATTCATTTAACTGATGAAGAAAAAGAAGAATTTGGCATAATTATTGGTTCTGGTATAGGTGGTGTTAGCACTTTTGAGAAAGAATATAGGGTATTAATAGAGCGTGGACCAAGCAAAATCGGCCCATTTTTTATTACAAAAATGATAGGTAACATGGCATCTGGTCAAGCTGCCATCTTTCTTGGAGCAAAAGGGTATACTTCAGATCCTGTTACTGCATGCGCATCCGGAACAAATGCAATTGGAGACGCTTTTAGACGAATAAAATATGGTAATGAAAAGTTTATGATTGCAGGTGGAGCAGAAGCAGCAGTAACTCCTCTTGCTCTTTCTGGTTTTGCAGCTATGAGGGCTCTGTCAAGAAGAAATGATGCCCCAAAACTTGCAAGTAGACCGTTTGATAAAGACAGAGATGGATTTGTTCTTGGAGAAGGAGCAGGAGTACTATTCCTTGAAGAATATGAACATGCTTTAAATAGAGGAGCACACATCTATGCCGAAATTGTCGGTTACGGTGCTTCTTGTGATGCATATCACATTACGCTTCCTGATCCAACAGCTGAAGGTGCTTCTAAATGTATGCGTAAGGCGTTAAAAGAAGCCAATATAGAGCCTAATCAAGTAGATTATATTAATACTCACGGAACATCTACTCCTGCGAATGATGTTACTGAAACCAAAGCAATTAAAAAAGTTTTTGGGGACCATTCTTATAAGTTAGTAATAAATTCTACCAAGTCTATGATAGGACATCTCTTAGGAGCAGCTGGAGGAGTAGAAACAGCTGTAACAGTTCTATCAATAGAAAAAGGATTTGTGCATCCAACAATTAATCTTGATAATCCCGATCCAAACTGTGATTTAGACTATGTTCGAGATGGTCCCAGAAAGGTAAATATAAGACACGCACTTAGTAATTCTTTTGGTTTTGGCGGTCATAATTTTTCAATTTTGTTAAAGAAGGTCTAAATGATACCATTCAATAGAAATAATGAGCCAAAGATTATAAGGCCATGGAATCCTGTTCCAACTGATTCACCTGAATGGTTAAAATGCACAAATTGTAAAACTCTTATTTATACAAAACAGCTCAAAGAAAACCTGAATATTTGTCCAAAATGTAATTATTATTTTAAAATGACCGCAAGAGAAAGAATTGACCTGCTTTTAGATCCAAACTCCTTTTTTGAGATGTTTTCTGATATGGAAAGCTATGATATATTAGGATTTGATGATGGTAAAAAATCATATTCTCAAAAACTAAAAGAAGCTGAACAAAAAACAGGTCTTAAGGAAGCTATAATAACTGGCGAAGGATTAATTAGTGGACATAAAGTTTGTATAGGCGTGATGGAGTTTGATTTTATTGGCGGAAGTATGGGAATAGTTGTTGGGGAAAAAGTTTTTCGTCTTGCAGAGCACGCTACTGAAAAGAATCTTCCACTGATTATTGTATCAGCTTCAGGGGGAGCAAGAATGCAGGAAGGTATGTTCTCTTTAATGCAGATGGCGAGAACTTCCGCTGCTATAGGTAAATTCAAGAATAATAACGGTCTTTATATATCAATTTTAACCAATCCTACAACAGGTGGAGTTAGTGCGAGCTTTTCTTTTTTGGGAGATATAATTATTGCCGAGCCTAACGCTTTGATAGGTTTTGCTGGAGCAAGAGTAATAGAGCAAACAACAAAACAAAAGCTTCCTCCACGTTTTCAAACAGCTGAATTTCTTCTTGAGCATGGTTTCATTGATAAAATTGTAGAGAGAAAATTTCTAAAAAAGATGCTTAGTAAAATTTTAACTTTTTATGAAAGAAGTAGAGTAAAAGATGAATTTCTTACCATTTGAAAAACCCATTATAGAAATCGAGGATAAAATTGTTGAACTTGAAAAAGAAAGCCAAGAAAAAGGTATTGATCTAAGCTCTTCAATTGAAGAATTAAGGCGTGAATTAAATTCAGAAATAGATAGAATATTCTCAAATTTGTCACCATGGGAAATTGTTCAACTTGCAAGACATCCAGAAAGACCAAAAACATCTGACTACATTAGGCATATTATTCCAGATTATGTTTTTTTCTGCGGGGATAGACTTTTAAGAGAAGATAGTGCTATTTTTGGCGCATTAGGCACTTTAGATAATCAAACAGTTATGATAATTGGTCATAATAAAGGTAAAAATATTAAAGAGAATTTAAAATTTAATTTTGGTATGGCAAACCCAGAAGGTTATAGAAAAGCTTTAAGACTAATGAGATTAGCAGAAAAATTTAATTCTCCCATAATTACTCTCGTTGATACTTCTGGGGCATACCCTGGAATAGAAGCAGAAGAACATGGACAGGCAGAAGCAATTGCAAGAAACTTGCAGGAAATGTTTACCATAAAAGTTCCAATTGTTTGTGTTGTAACGGGCGAAGGTGGCTCAGGTGGTGCATTAGGAATAGGCGTTTCTGATAAATTATTGATGTTACAATACTCAATCTATTCAGTTATTTCTCCAGAAGGATGCGCTTCAATACTTTGGAAAGATTCGAGCAAAGCCCTCCTTGCTGCTGAATTGCTTAAATTAACAGCTAAAGATTTACTTAATTTTGGAATAATTGACAAAATAATTGAAGAACCACCTGGAGGTGCTCACAGAAATCCAAAAGAGGCATTAAATAGAGTGAAAGATGAACTAATAAATGCTCTTTCTTCTGTTAGGAAAGAATACAGTTCACAAAATGATTTAATTGTTAAACGATACGAAAAATTTAGAAAAATTGCTTCTTATGATTATATGAATTCAATTAATAGAAAGGCATAATATAGAATGCCAATATATATTTATTCATTTATTTATTCAGTTTTATTTATGCTTTTTACTGTACCACTTGCAATAAAAGCAGGATTTAAGTTTGATATCTTAGATAAAGTAGAAGTAGAAGAAGAAAAAAGTGATAAAAATAAAGAAAAAAGAGAAAAACTTCATACAAAAACAACTCCTCGAACTGGCGGTATAGCAGTTTTCATAAGTTTTTGGCTATCTATAATTCTTACCATAGGCTTTAGTAGGGAAATTTTAGGTATATTTTTAGGTTCTCTTTTTCTTTTCTTTGTAACGCTTTATGATGATAAATTTGATCTTTCTCCAAAAATCAAACTTATTGCACAGGTCATAGCAGCCTCTATTCCAATATTTTTTGGTGTTAAGATTAATTTCCTGAGCGCAATATTCTCAAAACAATACTATGCCATAGGTTTATGGGGTATACCTCTTACAATTTTATGGTCAGTTGCGCTTGTTAACGCTTTAAACTGGATTGATGGTTTAGATGGGTTAGCATCTGGAATTGCAGCAATTGCAAGTTTAGGTATTGTTATGATTTCCCTAAATAGAGGATTGATTGTGGCAGCGACACTGGGTTTGTCGCTTGCAGGTGTTTGTTTGATTTTCTTAAGATATAATTTTTACCCTGCGAAAATATTTCTTGGTGATTGTGGTGCACAATTTTTAGGTTATATAATTTCAATGATAGCAATATTAGGTGGACTTAAAACTTCTACAAGCGTTATTATTATAGTATCAGCAATAGCATTAGGTGTTCCGATTTTTGATGTAGTATTTTCTATCTTTACAAGAATGAGAAAAGGGAAACCAATATATAAAGCTGATCTTGAAAATATTCATTATCAACTTCATAGAAAGGGTTGGGGGCAGCGAAGAATTGCATTTCTCTTCTATGCTGTAACTCTTTTTCTCTGTATAATACCATACTTTATCTTTGCAAGATGAAATCAATGAAACCCAAGGTTTTATTCACTTTTGGCACAAGACCTGAAGCCATTAAAATGGCTCCAGTAATAAGTGCTTTTTTAAAGGATAATTCTTTTATAACAAAAATCGTGCTCACAGCACAACACAGAGAAATGCTTGATCAGGTATTATCAATCTTTGATATCGAGGGCGATTATGACTATAATATAATGACGGAAAAGCAAAGTCTTGAATTTATAACCACTTCTGTTTTAGAAAGATTTACCACTACTTTAAAAGAAGAAAGTCCTGATTTAGTTTTCGTTCATGGCGATACAACTACAACTTTTGCTTCGGCACTATCTTCTTTTTATCAAAATATACCAGTTGCACACATTGAAGCAGGTTTACGTTCTTGGGACCTAAGAAATCCATTCCCTGAAGAAATGAACAGAAAGTTAGCTGACTCATTGTCTGATTTACACTTTTGTCCAACTCAAACAGCAAAATATAATTTAATGAAAGAGAATGTTAAAAGCAGAGGCATATACATAACTGGAAATACTGTTGTCGACGCACTAACAAGTATAATTAAAGCAATTGAACGTGATAGCTTCTCCACTAATAATAGATCTGACAATAGTAAGATCATTCTTCTTACTATGCATCGAAGAGAAAGCCTTGGAGAGCCAATGAGAGAAGTTATGGAGTCAATTAGAGATGTTGTAATTCAAAATAAAGACTCAAAGTTAATTTTTCCTGTCCACAAAAACCCATATGTTAGGGAGATAGTTTTTCCTGTTTTTGAGGGAGTTAGCAGGGTTGAATTGATTGAACCATTAGATTATTTATCATTTATTAAACTTATGAAAAAAGCATATATTATTGTTTCCGATTCAGGAGGAATTCAAGAAGAAGCCCCTACTTTAAAAAAGCCAGTGTTATTAACAAGGAAAGTCACTGAAAGACCTGAGGGAATTGAGTCAGGAGTTGTAAAATTAGTTGGAACTGATTCAAAAAATGTTAAAGATGAATTAAACAAATTATTAAACGATAAAGATTATTATGAAAGTTTTGTTGCAAAAGAGAATCCCTTCGGTGATGGTTATGCATCTTTAAGAATTCTTAAATTTGTAAAGGAATTCTTTAACCTACCGATTAATTCAGAAGAAGTATCAAAATTAGGAGAGTTTAATTAAACACCCATGAAGTACATTGTTGAAGGCGGTAAAAATTTAAAAGGCGAAATAAAAATTAGTGGTTCTAAAAATGCCACTATGCCAATACTTTCTGCCTGTCTTCTTATTAACGGCAGAGTAAAACTTACAAATGTTCCTAATTTAAGGGATATTCAAACATTTTTTAAAATATTTAATAAAATAGGCGTAAGTGTAATTAAAGAATCCGATAGTACTTATGTTATAGACTCTTCAAATGTAAAGACTGGTGAAATAACAGGCGATGATATAGAGCGGGTTAGAGGTTCTCAAACTCTTCTCGGTGCACTTCTTTCAAGATTTGGATCAGTTACTCTTCCTTCACTTGGAGGTTGCCAGATAGGCGCAAGACCAATAGACCTTCACCTTAAAGGTTTAACGGCAATGGGGGCAGAAGCATCCTTTATTAAAGGCGCTATTCATTTGGAAGCATCAAAACTTATGGGTTCTCATATTTATCTTGATTACTCGAGTGTTGGAGCTACGGAAAATTTGATTCTTGCAGCATGCATGGCAGATGGAAATACCATAATCGAAAATGCAGCTGAGGAGCCAGAAATAGTTGATCTGATTAATTTTCTCAATAAAGCTGGCGCAAAAATAACTGGACTTGGTTCTAAAACAATAAAAATTGTTGGTGTTCATGAACTCAGGCCTATTAGTCACAGAATTATGCCTGATAGGATTGAAGCTGGAACTTACATGGTTGCCTCTGCAATTACAAAAGGTGACATCACCCTTGAAAACTTATCAGTTTCTGATCTTACGTCTGTAATTTTTAAACTAAGAGAGATAGGAATTGATATAACTATTCTGAATCAGGATAAATTAAGAGTAAAGATGAATTCAAGACCCTCAAGTTTTAAAATAAAAACGATGCCATATCCAGGTTTTTCTACCGATTTACAATCAGCAATGCTTTCTTTGGCTTGCATAGCAAACGGAGTAAGTATGATAAACGAGACAGTTTTTGAAAATAGATTTTTAGTAGTTCCAGAGCTTATAAAAATGGGGGCAAAAATTACAACTAATGATAGGATGGCAATTGTTACTGGTGTAGAAGAACTCTTTCCTGCTATTGTCGATGCTCCAGATCTTCGTGGCGGTGCAGCTCTTGTGCTGGCAGCTCTGACTGCAAAGGGCGAAGGCGAGATAAATTCAGTTGAAATAATTGAGCGTGGCTATGAAGATATGGATAGGAAGTTAAGAGAAGTTGGAGGAGTAATTAGAAAAGTGGAGGACAATAAATGATAGTAATTGATGAAAAGGGCAGGCTGTTTGGAAAGATAAATTTATTTGACTTTATAATCATAGTTTTAATCTGCATTTTACTTGCATTTGGAATTTCAAAAATTGTTCAAAGATATTTCGTAAAAAAATCATATGATCAATATATTATTCAGTTAAAAGTTCCAAATATTGAGGAACAGGTGGCTAAGTCTATAGAAAAGGGCAACCCTATTATAACTGCAACAGGAGCTAAATTTGGTGAAATAATTACAGATCCAGTTATTAAGCAAACAGAGGTTTATGTGGTAACTTCTGAGGGAATAATAGTTCCGAGAACTCAGCCTAAACTCAAGGATGTATATTTTAGCATTCTTATTTCAGTACCAAAGGGAGCTAAAACAATAAATTATGGAAATCAAACATTTAAAGTTGGAGCTTCTGGATTCATAGAAACTTACTTTGGTAAGTATCCTATATCAGTACTCTCGATAGAAAAATATAATCCAACAACTCCAGAACCAGCTAAAACTCCTTAAAAGGTTATTAATTATTCATAAATGAAGATTAAATTCAACACACTATTTAAAAATGTTGGAATTATTACAGTAGGCATTGCTATAAGCAGAATACTTGGTCTTGTAAGGGAAATTGTCATTGCTAATAGATTTGGAACATCAGCAGCAAAGGATGCCTTCGAAGTTGGTTCTTATATACCTGTTAGTATTTCAAATTTGCTTGTTGCAGGTGTTTTTAGTGCTGTATTTATTCCTCTATTCACAAAATATATCTATAATGAAAGAAAAGATGAACTTAGAGAAATTATCTCTGTCCTGATAAACCAGTTTACTGTAATAATAGGTATAGTTTTAATCATTTTTTATCTTTTATCCCCTTATATTATAAAGATACAGGCTCCATTTTTTGATCCATATAGGTTTTCCATGGCAAAAAAGATATTTGAAATAGCAATACCATCAATTTATTTTCTTAGTATTGCTGCCATGGCAACAGGTATTCTTAATTCTCTAAAGATGTTTGGTATTCCTACGCTCGGAGGTATTGTATTTAACTTATCTGTTGTGATAATTGTTTTACTTCTTTCAAGTAAATTTGGTATTTATAGTGCAGCTCTCGCTCTTGTTATTGGTGCAATTGGGCAATTAATAATTCAGTTACCTTGGATTTATAAAAATGAATTAGGTTATAAATTTACATTCAAATTAAATCACCCCGCTATAAGAGAAGTTTATGTTCTTATTATTCCAGTTTTGCTCGGATCTTGCATAAATTATCTTGCTCCCTTTATAGAAAGATTTTTTGGATCAGGATTACCTGAAGGAATGATTTCTGCTTTAAGCTATTCATTTAAAGTTTCGCAGTTTCCAGTTGGCCTTTTTGCACTTGCAATATCTTCTGTTGTGTTTCCTTTTCTTTCCGAAAATGTTATTTGCAATAACAGTAAAGCATTAGAAGACAATCTCGAATGGGCTTTAAAGTTTGTTATGCTCATCATGATCCCTGCAACAGTTGGCCTTTTTGCGATATCATATCCGACTGTAAGGCTGCTTTTTCAAAGTGGTGAGTTTTTAGAAAGTTCTACTGCAATTACTGCAACTGCTTTAAAATATTATTCATTAGCACTTGTTCCGTGGTCTTTTACGGCAGTTTTGATAAAAGTTTTCTACTCCAATAAAGATACAAGAACACCAGTTATAGTAGCGCTTATAACTATTTGTATTTTGTTTATAGCAGATGCAATACTTGTAAAATCAATGCAGTATAAAGGATTAGCATTAGGTTCAGTTATTGCTGCCTATATAAATGCCTTGCTTCTCTTAATAATAATAAGAAAAAAGTATAAATGTATAAGAATATCTCGCCTTATTAAAACTGGGTTAGCAACAATATTTTCATCATTAGCTATGTTTACTGTTATTTATTTTCTTTTAAAATATTTTGAAGGGAATATGAAACTTTTAACGAAATTTAACCAACTTTTAGAGGTTATTGTCTTGCTTGTTGCAGGCGTTGTAACATATTTTAGTTTTGCTTATTTAACTTTAAAATCCGATTTAAAAGGTATAATAGAGTATGAAAATAAATAAAATATTTTTAATAATCATAATAATAATTCTCAGCGTTTCAGCTATTTTTGGTATTTATTTATGGAATTTATTTGCCCGTATCTCTCCAGAAACCGAAGAGGCTAAAAAGGTTAGAAGTAATTTCAAAATTAATTGGTCTGACAGGGTAAATATTCTCCTTGTAGGTTGCGATAATCGTAAAAATTTAAATCTCGGGATAAGAAGTGACACTATGATTCTTGCAAATGTTGATTTTAAGACTAAAAAAATCAAATTGCTTTCTATCCCGAGAGATACTCGTATTATTATACCAGGCCATGAAACATATGATAAAATAAATTCTACGATTAATCCTGCTTATTGGGAAGATGGTGGAATCTCTTTAACTTTGAAGGCATTAGAAAGTTTATTAGATGTTCCAATAAAGCTTTATGTAAAAGTTGATTTCGAAGGTTTTAAAAAGATTGTAGATTCAATTGGTGGAATTAAATATTATGTTGAAAGCGATATGTACTATTACGATCCAACAGATGGAACTCTAATTAATCTTAAAGAAGGAGAGCAAATTCTTGATGGAGATAAAGCTCTTCAGTATGTTAGGTTTAGAAATGATGCCTACGGGGACTTTGCAAGGGATTCAACTGGTAAAATTTATGGAAGAGTTTCAAGACAGATGAATTTTATGAAAGCAGTGGCTTTAAAATTATCTGAGAATAAGAATATATTGAAAATAAGCAATTTAATAAATATTATAAGTTGTTATGTTGAAACAAATATTAGCTCCTCCGAACTTTTAAAGGCAGCTATAACGTTGAAAGATATTTCAGTTGATAACGATATAATATTCCTTAGCTTTCCTGGAGATGCTCAATTTATCGATAATTTATCTTATGTTGTTCCTGATGAAGAGGAATTAAAGGAACTTGTAGCAAAAGAACTAAAAACAGTTAAACTAAATACTTCTTCAACTAACGGTGCTCCATAACTAAAATGGACATTGTCGCTATTTATAGAAATTCATTCACTTTTCTTTTCTTAAGCAAAATATACGAGATAATTTCTCAAAGTTTCACATGGAATCTATTGGTTAGAATAGGCATATTATTTTCTAATGCATTCAATTCAAGCTTGACAGTGAAACTATTTTTAAATGAAGAAAGTTTCTTAAATAGGTTTTTTGATGATTCTTTCATAGTAAGGTTTTTGAAAAAAATATTTTTTGGATTGGCTGTAGTTATTATAGAATTTAATAAAAATTTATTTAATGATTCTTTTACAAATAACAGTTTTAATTCCATAAAAAAAGACTTAACTCAAAATGCAATTAAATTTTCCTCTTATTTAATTCTATGCTGGATCACTGTTTACGTTATTGTTGAATTAGTTTTTGGTAATGGATTTACAAAGCTTGAAATGCTTATTTACATTCTTTTAGTTATAATATTCTTTTTATTTACAAGAATTGAAGTATCGCATCGCGAAATTATTAAAGGAAGCTTTATTATAAAATGGATCAAAGGAATATTCGAGTAATTTTTTCTAAGGATAGAGAATTAAAATTTGTATTACTTGGAACTATATTAGGATTTCTTTCCTATTTTATTGGTGGTATAAATGTTTTTTTAGTCTTTCTTTTAATTGTAGCATTAATTCTTTCTTTCTTTAGAATTGAGATTGCGCTTCTTTCTCTTCCGTTTTTTGTAATTATTGATTTTTTAATTAAAAAATATACAAGTGGATTTTTGGGTTTATGGGATGAAGGGATCTTTTTATTTCTTCTAATTGTTGTTTTTTATAGGCTCTATAAAGAAAAGAAGTTTAATTTTAAGTTTACGAATCTTATATATCCTATTTTGGCTTTCTTAATAGTAGGACTTCTTTCTGCTTATTTTAGTAAAGATGTTACGTTAGCTCAAGGAATAGATGGAATTAGGTCTGTTATTCAACCATTCATATTTTTTCTCATAGTTATTAACTCAAAAATAAGCAAGAAATCGGCAAGATTTCTTCTATTTGCAGGGATCATCGCGGCTTCCATTGCAGCACTTTTTGGAGTATTTCAGTTTGCTCAAGGAGTATCAGTTCCACCTAATTGGCTCGATAAAGATACAGAAGTAGGAATTGGGACAAGAGCCTTTTCTTTTCTTGGTAGTCCCAATGCATTTGCTGCTTATTGTATTTTGTTTGCCCCAATTGTTCTTTCTTATATTTTCAAAGATAAACTAAAACTTTCTTACAAAACCCTCTTTATTATTTTGTTTTTAACAATTGTTGGGGGTATTATGAGCACTTTAACTCGCGCTGCATGGATTGCTTTTATTCCTGCTCTAATTCTTTTTGGGATTCTAATAAAAAAAACAAAGATAGTTGTTCCAATAGTTTTATTGATTATTGTTATGACATTTAGTGTAGCTCCTTTAAGGCAAAGATTTTTAAATTTATTCTCAGAACAGTATCAAGAGAAAAGTGAAATAGGCGGTAGAACTTATAGATGGAATTTAGCAATGACTATTTTTGCAGAGAACCCTGTTTTAGGCAGAGGTCCGGGTAGTTATGGCGGTGCTACTGCATATAGATACCAGGAATTTAGTGGACTTTATGTTGATAATTATTATCTTGAAATATTATCAAATTATGGTTTTTTAGGATTTTTGGTTTTTATATGGCTTATTTTGGAAATTATAAGAATATTTACAGTTTCAATAAAAAAATCTCAAGAAAAAGATAAAATTATTATAATTGGAATTTTTTGCGGATTTATTGGTTTTTTAATTCATAATTTTACTGAAAATTTATGGGAAGTGATCCCGCTTTCTGTAACTTTATGGTTCTTGATAGGATTAACGGTTAACTTGGCTATTCAGGGAGGAGAAAATGATTGAAAATGTGGCTATATTCGGATTAGGTTTTGTAGGATTACCTCTTTCTCTTACCTATACAAAAAAAGGTGTTAGAGTAATTGGTGTAGATGTATCAAAAAACTTAATAGATTCTTTAAAAAATGGTGTTACTAATTCATGCGAGCTATTTGATGGAGAAAGTGCTGATAAAGTTTTAAAGGATGCTTTAAAAAAAGACTTATTTATTCCAACTCTTGATGCTGCCTCTGCATTAAAAAAATGTTCAAACATTATAGTAACTGTTGGAGTACCCATAAAAAGTGATCTTTCTCTTGATTATACATTTCTTGATAATGTTGCTGCTACAATAGGGAAATATATGAGAAAGGATTCAACCATAGTTCTAAGGTCCACTGTTCCACCACAAACAACAAGATTTAGATTTAAACCAATCATTGAAGAAGAGACTCATCTGTTGGCAGGAAAGGATTTTTATCTTGCTTATTCTTCTGAGCGAATGGCAGAAGGTAAAGCTTATGAAGAATTAACTTCCTCGGTAACTCCAGTTGCTGGCATAAATGAAGAATCTTTAAATAGAGCAATTGAAATCATTAGTGCAATTTGTCCGTCAGTTTTACCGGAATCTTCAATAGAGATTGTAGAAATTGCAAAAGTTTTGGAAAATGTATCAAGAGATGTAAACATTGCTCTTGTGAATGAACTTGCCTTATATACAAATGAACTTAGTGTGGATATCTTCAAAGTTATAGAAGTTGCCAATACTCATAAGAGAGTAAAATTATTGTCCCCTGGTCCTGGTGTGGGTGGATATTGCATACCTAATGCATTTTTTTATCTTGATAAAGTAGAACCTCCTGTTTATGAACTTAAATTATGTAAAACTGCAAGAATTATAAATGATAATATGCCAAACGAAGTCATAAGAATTGCAGAGGAAGCATTGGCAAAAATTGGAAAAGATCCATGTTATGCAAACTATGCGCTGTTTGGCCTTGCTATGAAGGACTATTCAAATGATTTAAGATCTTCTCCAGCTTTAAAAGTCTTAGAGTTAATGAGAACCAAGAATTACTCATGCAATTATTTTGACCCTTTCGTGAAAGACTCAGTTTATGGAATGTCTGAAACTTTTGAAGAATTCCTCGAAGGAGCTGATTGTTTAATGATTTTATGCAAGCAGAATTTTCCTAAAATAAACGATTTAAACAAAATAAAAAAACTTATGAACACAAAACCCATAATAATTGATACAAGAAATGTTTTTGATACTAATTTAGCTGAAAAAAAAGGATTTATAATTAAAAAAATATGATAACTGGAGAGAAAATTGTTATTTTCTCAACAATGGATTTTTATGATCTTCCTACGAGAAAGCAAAAAATAGCGTTACGTTTAAGTGAAAAAAATAAAGTTCTATATTTAGAACCACCAGAAACATATCTTTCTTTTTTTGCTGGGAAAAAGCATAAGAAATTCAAAGAAATCAACATAAATAATAATTTACATGTTTTAAAACTTCCTTATATTTTACCGTTCGGATTAAGGTTTTGGATTATAAATTTACTAAATTCAATCATAATAGAAAGATTTTTAAACAAGTGGCTTAAAAAAGAAGACTTAAATGATTTTATATTGTGGCTTTATCTTATCGATTTTCCATATCTTTATAAAAAATTAAAGCCAAAATATGTAGTTTATGACTGCGTTGATGATCATTCATCCTATGGGGGTTTGCGCTCTAAAAGTTTTGTAAATAAATGCGAAGAAATTGTCGTAGGGTCGTCTAATGTTGTTTTTGCAACCACTAATGAGCTCAAGAATAAACTTTACAAATACAATCCTAATGTATATGTTGTGAGTAATGGAGTGGATATTGATTTTTTTAAAGTTAAAAATGTTCATATTTTAGATGATTTAGAAGAAATCAAAAAGCCAATTATTGGATATTTTGGGGCAATAAAAGATTGGTTTGATGTTTCAGTAGTATCTTTAGCTGCTAAAGAATTTAAAGATGCTTCTTTTGTTATAGTTGGACCTTATAATGAGAATATTAAGGATAAATTATCTAATCTAAAAAATGTTTATTTATTGGGAGGAAAACCATACGATTTAGCGCCTTCATATATAAATGCATTTGATGTTTGCCTTATACCGTTCATTATTAACGAGCTTACTTTAAATGTGAGTCCTCTAAAGCTTTATGAATACTTTTCTTTTGGCAAACCTGTTGTAACAATACCTATAAGGGAGCTTCTTAAGTACTCCCACTTATTATATATTTATTCAGATAAAAACGAGTTTATCACCTGTATTGATAAAGCATTAAAAGAAAATAATATTTCTCTTAAGGAGAAAAGAATTCTCATTGCAAAGGAAAATTCATGGAATGAGAAATTTAACTTTATGTTTGATAAAATCACATCAGGTTTAACCTCTTAAATTATTTATCTGTATATTAAGGTTTATAGATTATAGTTATTTCTTGATATTGTGAGTTCCATAGTACCTCTGCCCCTAAACCTTCCGAAATAAATCTTACCGGAACAAATGTTCTCCCATTTTTTATTTCAGGAGGTGCAAGAAGGGTATAAATAGTTCCATTAATGGTTGCTTCTCTGCTTCCAATATTAAGAATTATAATTTTGTCCTTAAGTGTTATTAAAATCCTTCCTTTACCAATATTTTGCCATTCTACTTTGGCACCAAATGCTTCCGATATGAATCTAAGAGGCACAAATGTTGTCCCGTTAACAATATATGGAGGAGCTTCAAGAGTAAAAGAGTTTTCTCCTATAAAAGCAATAACATTACCAATATAAAGTTTTATCTTTATTTCTGGTTTTGGTTTAATCTCAATTGATACGGGTATTTCAGCTTTTCCACCATTTGAATCTAAAATTATGAAAGTCTCAATTTTACCTTGATTTAATTTTTCTGAATCAAGGGATAAAGTTATTTCTTCTGTTTCATTTTGTTTCAGAGTAACGCTATGCTTATTAAGTTTTATTGGTAGATTAGAGTTCTTTACTGAAGCATTTACTTTGAGTGTTCCTCCGCCAACATTCTTAATTGTAATTCTTTCTTCAAATTTTTCACCTATTGTAATTTTGCCCTCTATTTTATCTACGTTGTCTTTAATTTTAAAACTAAGCTCAGGTGATGCCTCGACAATTTCCACCATTACTAAAACTTTTAATTCAGTATTTTCTTTTCCGTAAGTTAATGTTATTGTTCCAGTATATTTTTTATAAGATGAATCTATCTCGCTAAAGTCTATATTTATTTCTAATTGGTCTTCTCTTTGCGGGTTAAGATCTATTATACTTTTATTTAATTTAATCCAGTTAGAATCAGTTTTGATTTTAACTGAAATTGCTTGTTCTTTTGAATTGTTTTTTAAGTTAATTGTTTTTGGTTGAACTTCTAATTTATTTGAAAAAACTTTACCAAAATCGATTTTGGTTTCGCCAATAGAGAGAGCATCTACTACAGTCATAGAAACATGGATTTTCCCATTTCCTCCGTCTGAAGATATTCTTATTTCGCCATTATGTTCACCTGGTTCAATCTTACTTGTAACCCAACTTCCCGTTTTTTACAACTTAAATACCTGTAAACACTCATAGAAACTTAAAAAGTAATATTAAAATATTAATAAATGTAGTCTGTAAGTATATTAATAAATATTAATAAAATACTTGCA
>JBPOJC010000083.1:0-4237 GCA_052034135.1 Caldisericota bacterium
TATTCACGCCTGATTATCAGAATTATACATTTGTTTTAGTGGAGAAAATTCGTGAAGATGTAGGAGTCTTTAAGAGAAAACTCATTAAACTAAACCTTGACCGTGAAAATCCTTTTTACACAGATAAGCTTATTTTATCCAATATGAAACTCGCAAAAGAGACTAATGAAATAACTGAAATTTATAACTCTCTAAGAGAAGCTTTAAATGTTGAAAAAGTAAGTAAACTTTTCTTTGAAGATTATAAAACTTACTTTTTTAGAATAAGAGAATTTCTGATTTCTAAGGGTATAAATATTAAACAAGCTCATGAATTTTCTCAACAGCTGTTAAATAGAATAATGTTCATTTACTTTATTGATAAAAAGAAATGGTTAAAAAACTCTCCAAGGTTTATGAGATGGTATTGGGAAAGATACGAAGAAGAGAAAAGAAGAAATAACTACATAGATGAGTTTTATTCGAAATGGCTTAGAGTTCTATTTTTAGAGGCATTTAATAATCGCTTTAGCTTTCCTCAATACCTTCCAAAAGATATACAGGAATCTTTAGCGCAGGCACCTTATTTAAATGGTGGACTATTCAAAAGAAATGAACTCGATGATTTACAGATAGACATTCCTGATGAATTTCTAAATGAAGTTCTACAGAAGCTTTTTGAGAAATATAACTTTACAATTAAAGAAGACCTCCCCCTTGATATTGAAGTTGCAATTGATCCACAGATGATTGGTTATGTTTATGAATCACTCGCTAATGTTGCTCAGGAAATTTATGAAAGGCAAGATTTAGGAATCTTTTACACACCTAAAACTGAAGTAGATTTTATGTGTAAAAGAAGCTTATTAGAATATCTTTTCAAAACGACGAGCTTAAAAAGAGAGACTTTATATCATCTACTATTCGATGAAGATAAAGCAAAAGTAGAAGAATCATTGAAAATAGATGACTATGAAAGATTAGAGGAGTCCCTCGATAACCTTTCTGTTTTAGACCCTGCTTGTGGTAGTGGTGCATTTCTTGTAGGGATGTTAAGTATCCTGGCAGACCTTTATAAATTCCTGTATAAATTTCTAAGAAGAGATATGACCGATTACCAATTGAAGAAAAAAATAATTGGAAATTCCCTATATGGTGTAGATGTTATGCCCTGGGCAGTTCATTCTGCAGAATTGAGATTATGGCTTTCTTTAATGATCGAGTCAGACATTTCATTAAGTGATTTAAAATTATCTCCTTTATTACCAAATCTTAACCTAAAATTGAGAATTGGGGATTCCCTTGTCCAGGAAATAGGTGGAATTAACTTAAATCTTAGAGATCCTCTAACTTCTCAAAAATTAAAAAAGAGACTACTCGAATTAAAAAGAGAAAAAGAGAAATATTATAATAACGATCCTACCGCGAAATTTAAGAGTGCAGAAAGTGTTCAGGAAGAGGAACTTCATATCTTTTATAAAATAATTGATGAGAAAATAGTAGACCTCAACAAGAAAAAACAGATATTAAATGCAAAAAAATTAGAAGCTTCTCAAGTAAAAGAAAGAGAATTATTCATAGAAAATATAAATAAAGAAATCAAAGGAAGAACAGAGGAAGAAATTAGCAGAGAAATTGATAGGGAAATATCAAAAATTGATGAGGAAATAAACAAATTAACAGTGATAAAATGGAAAATCAAAGAGCAAAGACCTTTTATATGGGATATCGATTTTGTAGAAATATTTGGTGAGATTGGTGGTTTTGATATAGTTATTGGTAATCCACCTTATGTGAGACAGGAAAATATTGCACCTCCAAATAAGCTAAGAAGTGATATAACCAATGAAGAAAAGAAAGCCTATAAAGAAAAACTTTTAAAATCAGTCCAAATTCAGTTTCCTGCTGTTAGCAAAATAGATAAGAAAAGTGATTACTACATTTATTTCTATTTTCATGGGCTTTCACTACTTAATAAGAATGGAACATTTTGTTTCATCACATCGAATTCGTGGCTTGATACTGAGTATGGAAAGGACCTTCAAGAATTTTTACTAAAATATGTTCCAATTATCGCAATTTATGATAATCAATCAATAAGAAGTTTCGAGCACGCTGATGTGAACACCATAATTGCTCTGTTTAGTTCACCTGCTAAACATATGAAAGAATCTGTTTTAGATAATTTAGCAAAATTTGTAATGTTTAAAAAACCTTATAATGATGTTATAAATACAGATAATCTTTTAAAAATTGAACAGGCAAAAGAACTTGTTAGTACTGAGGATTTCAGAGTTTACCCTAAGAAACAAGAAGAGCTTTTGCTTGAAGGCTGGGAATACCCCGATGATATCCCCGAAGAACAAAGAGAAAGATATCAATTTTTAAGTGGTAAATATGCTGGCAACAACTGGGGAGGCAAATATCTTCGTGCACCTGACATATTTTTTACTATTCTTGAAAAGGGCAAAGGTAAACTTGTAAGATTGGGTGATATCGCTGAAATACGTTTTGGTATTAAAACAGGATGCAATGAGTTTTTCTATGTTATAGATGTTACAGATAAAATTGAAGAAGGTTGAACAAGGATGTGGAAAGATTTCTATAAAAGATTTAACTTAGAACTTGAACAGGGAGAAGAACAATCTAAATTCATTGATAGAATTAGAATTGCTTTAGACGACTTAGATAATAGAATCGAACCTTTTGAAGCTGAGAGATTTCATAATCTTCACAATTATCCTATTTATAGCAAAGTGGCTTCTGCACTTGGGAAATCAAAAGAATATGCTTTAAAAAATTTCTTACCTTTAAATGTTTCCTTTTTAGATACTTTAAAAGTTATTGAGGCTGTTTTATATGTTCTCAACAATGAACGTGAAATATATGAAATAGAGCTCAAATTGTTTTACAATGAGGTTAAGGAAGCAATTAATCTTTCAGCTTTGGATTTAGGAATTACGTTTGTGAATGGAAAATTTTACCCTAAAGGTGCTGAAGAGTTAGATAAAATATTAATTGAAGATAATTTAGTATGGCTCAAAGATTATCTCACCACAAAAGAACTTTTTGAAAATGCTCTGAAACATTTGCTAAACAAAAACTATAAAGATGCAATAACCAATGCACATAGCAGTCTTGAATCACTTACTAAAACATTTCTTGGATCCGATGCAAGGCTTGATAAGAAAGAAACAAGGGCATCATTAATACAAAGAGTTGGATTAAATGAAGAATGGGGAAGGATATTACACGATTTTTCAGAAATTGCTAATGAGTATTCAAGTAGACATGCAAAAGGAAATAATAAAGTAAGCAAAAATGAACTTACTTATGAATTAACTGAATTTTACATATATTTAACTGGAGTATTTATAAGACTTATCTCTCAAAAAAGCGGGTAAATATTATGAAATTTTCAGAGATAAAGGACAAAATTAGGAATCTTGGTAATTTCACAAGCTTAGCAGAGATAAAAAAAGCTGGACTAAGAATAGTTCAAAATACCAGTACTGGCGATTATTGGCTAATTGAAGATGAATTTTTAAAACCAGTCGTTAAGAGTCCTCGTGAATGTAAAAGCATTCTGATAAAATTAGAAGATCTTAAATATAAGGTTTTTATGTGCCATAAATCAAGAGAAGAATTAAAAGAGACCTATGCATTTAAATACATCGAATGGGGAGAAAAGCAAGGTTACAATAAAAGACCAACTATCTCAAACAGAAAAAAATGGTATGAATTACCAATACTTCCAAATGCAGATATTCTTTTTAATCAATTTTTTAACAAAAGATTTATTTTCCCATGGAACAAAGAATACTATTTAGTCGATCATGCTTTTTATTACATTTTGTATCCAAAAAATACAGAGAATTTAGTGCTAATATTAAATTCGATTATTAATTTTTTAATGGTCGAAATATTTGGAAGAACAGGTTTAGGTCAAGGTGCGCTTCAGACTTATGCTCCAGAAATGAAACCATTAATCACAATATTTCCTACTCAATTGAAAATAAATCAAGATAAAATCAAAGAGATTATATTAAATTATTCTAAATATAAACAAAAATCAATCTTTGAAGAGCTTGGCATTGACCCATCAAAACCAATCAGATCCCAGGAGCCAAATCCTTTACCTGATCGTAAAGCTCTTGATGATATTGTCTTTGATGCCTTAGAACTAACAGAAGACGAGCGCAAAGAAGTCTATTGGGCAGTCTGTGAATTGGTAAAGAATCGCCTCGAAAAGGCAAAG
>JBPOJC010000096.1:0-11434 GCA_052034135.1 Caldisericota bacterium
TTGCAAGTATTTAATTAATATTTATTAATATACTTACAGACTACATTATTAATAATTTAATATTACTTATTAAGTTTCTATGAGTGTTTACAGGTATTTAAGTTGTAAAAAACGGGAAGTTGGGTTAAAGGGTAAATCTTACCCATACCTTTTAGCGGAGAAGCAAAAGCTTTAATAAAAGAAGTTGGAATACAGAATGTAATAATAAGTAGAAGTGAAAGAATTAAAGAAATAATAACTCTTTGAAAATTAAACATAGTCCTCATAGGAATGTTTCGGTTTAGAGAGGAGTTAAAGCTGTTCTCTCTCTCTGCTTGTGGAAGGAAGAAACAAAATTAAAATTGCTCTTTGCCATTTAAATTAAAATACTTCCTTTCCATTAAATTTTTCAAAAGCTTTAATACCTTCTAAATACTGTATCTTTTACTATAAGTTAAACCAATAATTATAAAAGTCAAGGAAAAGGAAGGAAAAAAGAAATAAATAAAAATAGAAGAAAAAATTTAAAAGAGTTATGGATCCCCGATAAATACATTCGGGGATGACAGTTTGTAGACATTCGAGGATGACAAATGTAAACTTATTCACCTCTCCTCATATCTTTAACCATACACAAAAGTATAGCTTTAGATATGTTCCTGTCATCTTTCCTAATTTTCAATTAAATTAATTCTTCAATTAAAAATAAAATATACATCCGATGACAGTTTGGTGGCTCGGAATGACCACCCCCCCTCGTCTTCCTGAGGGAGTGTCCTCTCAACGACCGAAGGATCTCCTCTTTTTACCCTCATGCGAAATAAGCCCAAACGTGAATAAAAAATGAAAAGATTAGATGAGGAGATTCTTCGCTTACGCTCAGAATGACGGAGGGGGCGACCGAAGGAACTCCTTCTTTTGTGTCATTCCCGCGTTTTCTTCTTGTCATTCAAAGCAATTTTTCTTGTCATTCAGAGCGATTGCGGGAATCCAGAGTACTAAGAATAGTTTGTTATTTCCATAAAGAATAGAATTCAAAAAGTAAAAAAAAGTGATTTACTAATAAATTGATTTCAATTATAAACAAAAATTGGTCTGGATCCCCGATAAAAGATTTCGGGGATGACAAAAACAAATAAGGAGATTCCTCAATATATGTGCGAAAATACCGCACTTCGGAATGACACCTCCACGTCATCCTGAGGGAGTGTCCTCTCAACGACCGAAGGATCTCTTTCTTTCATAATACCTATCAATAGAAAAACTGGTCTGGATTCCCGATAAAGGAGTTCGGGAATGACAGTTTGTAGACTTTCGGGGAAGACATTTGTGTTGATTTTGGATATGACAGAAAAATGAGGAGATTCTTCGCTAACGCTCAGAATGACTGTGCGCGGCACTGAGATTCGTTAAGGACTTGTGGAAAATACCGTACTTCGGAATGACCCACCCCCGTCATCACAAGATAGTATTCCTTGAAAGTTTCGGTCTTACGAGAACCACTTTCTCGTACTCCCTTTTAAGGGTAGTTTGGGCTTTGATAGCCTTATCCTGATCCTTAAATCCTGCAAAACAAGCACTACCGCTACCTGTCATAGAAGTAAATAATGGGTCCATCTCTTTTAAGCGTGAAATTATTTTTTCAATCTCCGGATTTATTAGTCTTGCAGCATTGTAAAGGTCATTTTGAATTGGTAATTTCGAGGTCGGAATTTCGTTATTAATTTGGGGAATAGAATCAAATTTTTCATAAACTTCCTTTGTTGAGAGAGAAAAAGGTGGTATAACAACAATAAATGTAAAATCATTAAATTCTGGAATATCAATCATTTCTATGATTTCTCCGCTTCCTTCTACCTTACATAGTCCACCATATATAAAAAACGGAGCATCACTTCCTATCGAAGAAGCAATTTCCTTGAGTTCAGAAGTACTGAATTTATTGAATACTTTATTCAAAGCAAGAAGTGTATAAGAGGCATTACTCGACCCACCACCTAAACCAGAACCAGGAGGAATGTTTTTTTTAACTTTAAAAAAAGCATCGAAAAATAGACCACTTCTATCAATAAATGCTTTTACTGCCTTAAATATTAGATTATCTTCCTTATTAATAGAAAAATCCGGGTTCATATCTATATCAATTATCCCTCTCCCAGGATAAGCGAGCTCCATAATTATTTCATCAGAAAAGTCTATCTCCATATTAATCATTGAGAGTTTATGAAGCTTTAATTCATCTATATACCCTAAAACTTTTAAATAAAGATTTAATTTAGCGAATGATTTGTATTCTATGTACACCTTTTAAACTCCAAATTTAGAGTCCAATAGTCCATTTATAAAAGCCTATCCTTAAGAAGAGTTTTAAATAAAAGCTTTAGAGTTTCAATATTTAGTGTCTCAACTCTTTGCGTTGGGTCTATATTTAGCTTATCCAATATTTCTTTAACATTTTCCTTTATTGAACTATCCTTAATTATAGAATTCTTAGAAATGAGCTCAAGGAGAGAATTCTGAATGGTCTTCCTTCTATATGAGAATAAATCTAAAACGAATCTATTAAATCCCTTTAAAAAGTCTTTATCTAAATTATTAAGCCTTGTAAACTTTAGCACAACTGAATCTACTTTTGGCTTCGGATAGAAATTTTCTTTACTAACAGATAATACTTTTTCTACTTTAAAAAAAGATTTAGTAAAAACTGTGAGAGCTGAATAATCTTTACTCCCCTCCTTAGCAAGAAACCTATTCCCTGTACCAGAAGCAAACATAAATACACACACATCTATATCTGTCTCATAGGCAATTCTTTCTAAAATTGGTGTTCCCACATTGTATGGCAGATTCCCAGTTGCTTTGGTAACTTCTAATAATTCTCCTTTTAAAGGTATTTTTAAAAAATCGTCAAAGATAATTTCTAAATTTGGAAATTTTTCTTCTATTTTTGTAAGTTTTTCTCTAAAACTCTCATCAATTTCAACTGCATAGAGCTTTGAGACGCAAGGAGCAAGGAATAGAGTTAAATTCCCGGGACCCGCCCCAATTTCCAAAAGTTTATCTCCTTCCTCCAATAACAGAGAATCTCTTATCTTTTCCATTATACGGTTATTTAGAAGAAAGTTTTGTCCTAAACTTTTTTTGTAGGGAAACATATCTTTACATAAAAGAATTTTATTCTTTTACCTCTAAAACCATTCCTTCTCTTAAGAAATCAAAAGGATTCGCGTTTTTCACATCTCTAAAATTAAATGAAGAAATTTCACCATCAAATAGATCATACACTCTTCTTTTGAAAGTAGTTACTGAAATTAAATCTTCTTTAGTCTTAATTACTACAGTTTTCTGACTTAAAAAAGAGGTTATAAAAAAAATAATTAAGAGGAGCGAAACTATAAAATTACTTAATTTAATATCCATATATAAATTTATAAGTATTGAAGAAGCAAAATAAAGCCTATTGTTAAGAAAATTGTTATTAAAATTAATGCAATTAGCAAAGTTTTACCTCTTTTTTCAAGAAACTCACTATAATTTTTAGCTTCTCTTATGTCTCCTTTACCTGCAACTGAGAACAGAAATTTAACAAATGAAAAAATGTTGTTGTAATATCTTGCAATTGAGCTATCAACCCTGTGAGCTCTTTTGGGAGTTTTTGTCGGAATAAGTTTACCAAGTGTTTTCTCCACTTTTGAGTCAAATAGCAAGAACCCACCGAGGATATCTGTAGTAAAAGTAAAAGTTTTTATTATTAATAGTTCTGCTTTTGAGATAATTTTCTTAAAAAATAAGATTGCAAGATTATAAATTGCATACCACCAGGAAAATGGATCTAAATACGGGGGTATTTTTTTATGAAAAATATTCTTCTTTAATCCTAAAATAAGCACAACTACCCCTGCTATGGCAATAATAATAAAACTCTTTATTCCGCTTAAAAATAAATGCCTAAAGGGCATAAGCTCGTAAAGATCTTTATATAAATGAACACTAAAAGTTTTAGGAATAATATATCCATAAAGTAAAGGGAAAATTCCTAAAAGAACAATTAATAAACTTAATATTAAAAGCGAGATTGATTCATATATGTTTGCTCTCTTTTTTGTTTGGTGTTCTGCCTTTTCTCTAAAGCTTATTAAATAATACATCTTAAAGTTTGAAATAAATGTACCAGCAGCAACCACAAGAAAAATTATCTCTGCAATTTTAAAGATAAGAGATTCCTCTTCCAATATTGCTTCATGAAGCAAAGTTTTTGAGATAAAACCATTGAATAATGGAACACCACTAATACCTAAAACACTTACGAGAAATAATATTGCTATAAATCTATTTCGGTAAAAGAAACCTTTAACTTTATACATATTGACTGATTGATACTCGAGGAAAACACTTCCCACACTTAAAAAGAGTGCACTCTTAAAATAAGCATGATTCAAAGCGTGAAATAATGCTCCTGAAAGAGCTACATAGCTATTCGATAACGCGAATAGAGAAAACCCCATAATTATATAACCCATCTGACTAACGCTGTGGTACGCAAGCATAACTTTGGAATTTTCCTTGAATAGTGCCTGTAATACACCATAAAACATTGTTATTAATGAAATGACTAAAAGTACTATTCCATAAAGATGCGTATTGGTAAAACTTATAAATGGAATTAACTTAATAAGCCCAAAGAAGCCAACCTTTATAATGCAGCCTGAAAGTATTGCAGAGGCAGGAGTGGGAGCTACAGGATGAGCCTTTGGAAGCCATACATGGAAAGGATAAGCTCCACATTTGATTAAAAAACCAATCGTTGCAAGCACCACCGCTGTGCTGCTAAATTGCGGAGCTTCTTTAAAAAGCATTAATCCTGCCATAATACAAAGGCCGCTTAGTATAGAAAACATTAAATATACCTTTGAAGCAAAAATGGCTTCCCTGCTTCTCTCGTAAATTATTAAAGGAAAACTTACAATTGAGAGAAGCTCAAACAAAAAAAGAAAAGTTAACAAATCTTTTGAAAAGAAAATCAAAATATTAATGATAAACGTTAAAAAGAAAAATGTCCTGAATTCTCTCTTTCGTTCTTTTATGTAGGAAAGGGAGAAAATCCCTGAAGATAGGTAAGAAAAAATTGTTAATACTACAAAAAGTAAAGTAAACTCGCCTACTTCAAAGCTTAGAGGAAACATTTTTAGAATGGTTTTGGGTAAACCATAATCGGAATAAGTGGAGCTAATGCTTTTCCTGAAAAATCAATTAACCAACCTGGTGCTATACCAAATAAAATTATAAGGATAGTCCCGATTATTATTGGTAGAGCTTCTAACCAGATAATCTTGTTTTTTTCTTTTGTTTCTCCGTAAAACCACCCTCTAATTACTATCGGTGCATAATATATAGCATTTAAAATACTGCTAATAAGAAGTATGGCAATTGAAAGAATCATAAGATAAGGAGGAATAATGCCAGTGTTCATTGCCTCAAGGGCTGATACTCCTAAAGTCCACTTTGTTATGAAGTTCACAAAAAGAGGAAATCCTATCATTGACAGGGCTCCAACTGTGAAACCTGTAAATATAATTGGATTTTTTAAGCCATATCCATCTAATTTTGTTACTTCTGTAGAGCCTGTTTCTTTAATTATTGTGCCAGCCGACATGAACAGAACCCCCTTAACAATTGAGTGGGCAAGTGTGTGCATTAAAGCTCCAAGTAGTCCTAAAGGTGAGAGGAGTGATATACCCATTATGATATAGCCTATCTGGCTTACACTTGAGTAAGCTAATACCCTTTTTAGATGAGTTTCGCCTATTGCTACAGCTGAACCCCAAAACATTGTAAAAAGGGCTAATATCAGCAAAATCTTAACATCTGTCTTGCCTATTAAGTTTTGAACACCAAATATTTGTAAAAACAACCGCATAATACCAACGGAACCAGTTTTTATGACCATCCCTGATAAAAGAGCTGATGCAGGAGAAGGCGCAACAGGATGAGCCTCTGGAAGCCATATATGAACAGGGAATAATCCAGCTTTAATAGAAAATCCAATTACATAACACCAAAAAATAATAGAGAAAAACTTGCTCTCAGTAAGGACAGTCAAACCTCCTGGTGTAAAATTAGTTGTATTAGCAATTGAATGTGTAAGTATAATTGCAAAAAGGATAAGTAATCCGCCTATAATCTGGAAGAATAAGTATTTCATTCCTGCGGTAAAAGATTCTACTGTTTGATTGTGGATTATTAGCACATAAGAGGCAATTAATAGTAGCTCAAAAAATATAAAAAAAGTCATCATATTGGAAGCAAGAAATATCAGGAGAATTGTGTATAGATTAAGTATTGAGAATATATTATATCTTTTTAACTTTGGGAATTTTTCTTCCTTAAAGTAAGAGATTGAGTAAGTTGACGATAATGCCCACAATAAACATGCAAAGAAAGAGGTAATTATAGAAAAAATGTCTGCCTTAAAAGAAATCAAAATGGGTCCCTCTTCATTAAGGATTAAGGTTTGGTTTAAAGCCTTAGTATATAGTAAAACTGTAAGTATAAGCATTATTACGGATAAAATTGTCGTAAGTATGGATAAAAGATTTTTATTCTTTTCTCCTATAAAAGCCTCTAAAAGAATAAATAAAAGAGGTAAGAATAGATACAAATAGAAGATGTTCATAATTCCTCCACTCTAATCAATTCTCCTAAAAATTAGGATTTTCTCTTTAAATTAATTGCTTTTTACTTGTAAATATAATCTTTATTATATTTTTTAAACTCAATTTTCAAAATAATATAAATAATTTATCGAAATAACGTATTCTTTTCTATAATTTTTATTTGATACATTAGGCTCCCCTTTTTATTATCATTAATGATGTTTTCAGATTTGATGAACATCAACGATGTTCGAGACAATGCGCCCATAAGGCGAGCAATGTTTTAGTAATTAAATACGGAGATTCCTTAAGGACTTGTGTGCGAAAATACCGCACTTCGGAATTACACCCCCACCGTCATCCTGAGGGAGCGTATTTTTATTTTGCTTCATAAAGATCTCTAACCATCCCCGTCATCCTGAGAGAGTGTATCTGCGAGCGAGAAGGAATCTCACCACCACCGTCATCCTGAGGGAGCGTATCTTTATTTTGCGACCGAAGGATCTCCTTCTTAATGCTTTAAATGGGGAGATTCTTCGCTGACGCTCAGAATGACGAAAAAAACAAATGAAGGGATTCCTCAGAACGTGTGCGAAAATACCGCACTTCGGAATGACGGTTTGGTGGCTCGGAATGACGCCTCCCCACCGTCATCCTGAGAGAGTGTATCTGCGAGCGAGAAGGAATCTCACCATCCCCGTCATCCTGAGGGAGCGTATCTTTATTTTGCGACCGAAGGATCTCCTTCTTTTGTGTAATTCCCGCGTTTTCTTCTTGTCATTCCCTCTATTTTTATTGTCATTCTCGCGTTTTCTTCTTGTCATTCAGAGCAATTTTTCTTGTCATTCCCGCGAAAGCGGGAATCCAGAGTACTAAGAATAGTTTGTTATTTCCATAAAGAACAGAATTCAAAAAGTAAAAAAAAGTAGTTTACTAATAAATTGATTTCAGTTATAAACAAAAATTGGTCTGGATTCCCGATAAAGGAGTTCGGGAATGACAGTTTGGTGGCTCGGGATGACAGTTTGTAGACATTCGGAGATCACAGATACTGAGATTCCTCGGTGCAGGTATTTAAATACAACGCTTTTGGTAATGACAAATTACCTACTGAATCCGCGATAAAAGAATTCGGGGATGTAGAAAAGGAAATTTTTTTTGTTACATAAAAATAATCCCCTCTCGCTCAATACAAATTTATGCTAAAAATTTATTTCTGGAAAGTTTCGAATCATTAACCTATAATTTAGAAAAATACTTTTTATATAGGATAAATATTATCTACTAAATGAGAAAAAAGACAAAAGAAATAAGGATAGGAAATATCAAAATCGGTGGTGAAAACCCCATTACAGTTCAAAGTATGGTAAAGGTTCACCCAGCCAATACTAAAGAAGCAATTAATCAGATTAAGAGGCTTACAGATGTAGGTTGCGACATAGTTAGAATTGCTGTCCCTGACATGGAAGGGGCTGAAGCATTAGGTGAAATAAAAAAAGAGATAGAAATACCTCTTGTTGCCGATATCCACTTTGACTATAGATTAGCTTTAGAAGCAATAAAAAGAGGGGTTGATAAAATTAGGTTGAACCCATCAAATATCAAGTCAATTGAAAATATTAAAAAAATAGTTACTGCAGCAATGGAGAGAGATATACCTATAAGAGTTGGAGCAAATGTTGGTTCATTAAAAGGTAAATTTAGTTTTGATGAACAAGTAGATGAGCTTTTTAAAGTAGTTGAAAAAGAAGTGTCATTATTAGAAAATCTTGATTTTTATGATATTGTCCTCTCAGCAAAATGTTCCGATATTTCACTCAATTATAACATTAATAAAAGGCTATCTAATGCCTATGATTACCCTATACATATTGGTATAACTGAAGCAGGAACTCTTGTAACAGGGATTGTAAAATCCTCTATCGGTACTTATAACCTTTTGAATGAAGGCATAGGAGACACGATAAGGATTTCTTTAACAAGTGAGCTTGAAAATGAGGTCATATCAGGAATATCTCTTCTTAAAGTCTTGAACCTTCGAGAAGGAGTAGATATTATTTCATGTCCAACATGTGGTAGAGTTAGAATCGATGTTAAAAAATTATCCACCCTGGTAGAAAAGAAAACTACCAAAATTAGAAAAAATATAAAAGTTGCGATTATGGGATGCGAAGTAAATGGTCCCGGGGAAGCGAGAGATGCTGATATTGGAATTGCAGGAAGTGGCAATACAGCAGTCTTATTTGAAAAGGGAGAAATTATTGCAAAAGGTAGTGAGTCTCAAATGTTAGAGCTCTTGCTAAAAAAATTAGGGGTAGATAATTAAGGAATCTAACCATCCCCACGTCATCCTGAGGAGCATCTTCCCAGCGACGAAGGGTTTCCTTCTTTTACCCTCATGTTAAATAAACCCAAACATTAATAAAAAGTAACAGGCAGGAATGTCTGTTCTGCACCGAAAAGAAAGATGAGGAGATTCTTCGCTTCGCTCAGAATGACAGGAAGGGGGGCGTTGAAGGGTCTCCTTCTTTTAATGTGCAGGGAAAGATACTCTAAAGTTCTAACATGCGTTTTAACCAGTTGATACTTGTTTTGTTTATTATCAGAATTAGTAGCTTGATGCGTTAGACAGAGTTTTTTAAATAATTATAAGCATGAATAATTGACCACACTAAGTAATAATGATATATTTCTTTATCTATAAAGGTGAATTATTTGAAAATAAATTTATTTAATAAAATAAAACGTAAAGCAAATAAAAGAATAAAAAAAACATCATTCCTTAAGAGACAGACTGTCTCTCAGGCAGCTATTATCATTGCTGTAATAACATTCATTAGTAAGTTTATAGGCTATGTTAGAGAGATATTAATAGCAAATTACTTTGGTGCGTCAGGTGTGGTGGATGCTTTTTTAGTTGCATCTATCATTCCCTCTATGATACTCGGGTTATTTGCAGCAGGTTTAAATACTCTCATAATACCCGTTTATATTGAAAAAAAGGCAAAAGATTCAGTATATGCCAAGAAATTTGTAAATTGGGTATTTCTGATCTGGGGAACTATATTTCTGTTTGCGTCTGTACTTGTCCTTATATTTGCTCCATTCCTTGTTAAGGTGGTTGCAGTTGGCTTTACGGGGGAGAGGTTTACCCTCGCAGTATCCATAACAAGGTATTTAACCCTTTCAGGTTATTTAAGCATTTTAACGGGGCTATTTACGGGATTATATCATTCAGAGAAACAATTCCTTTATCCAACTGTTGTTGCCTTTGTTGCTAACTGGGTAATAGTTTTATCGATAGCTCTTCTTACTCCCTATTTAGGGATTAATAGCTGGACTGTCGGGCAGACTCTTTTTGCTGTGATATCCTTTTTATCTCTTTTCTTAGTGTTGTATAAACGTTATGGCTTTTTTCATAAATTAAGTTTTAAAGGAATTGAATGGAATGAAATTTATAAATTTGCTATTCTGCTTCTTCCACTTATTGTTTCAGGTGGCATTAGCACACTAAACACAATTGTAGATAGGACTGTTGCATCTACTCTTGATGTAGGCTCAATAGCAGCACTTAACTTTGCAGGAAGAGTCTGGGCTATCCCTATCTCGCTTCTTGCTGGTCCCATTGCAACTGCTGTATTTCCAGAGTTTTCGGAGCTTGCAGTAGGCAAAGACAAGGTTAATAATTATTCTACTAAACTAAATAAAACTATAGCAATTACATGGTATTTTATCATACCTGCAGCATTAATATTTATTACTTTATCAGAGCCAATTGTAAGAGTACTCTTTCAAAGGGGAGCTTTTGATGTAAAAGCTACTCAAGTTACAGCGTTTGCTGTGTCAATGTACTCGATAGGGTTGTTTGCTCATGCTGCTAACCCCCTTCTTGGAAGAGTATTCTATTCATTTAAGAATACTATTACTCCTGTAATTATAAGTATTTGTACTGTAGGACTAAATATTGTTTTGAATATTGTGCTTGGTCGGTTAATGGGGGCAGGAGGTATAGCTCTGGCTACCTCTCTTAGTGTTACATTTGCCTTTATTGTTTATAATTTGACGGTTCGGAAGTATTTGGTACCCTTTACCAAGAGATTGGCCTTAGAGACCGTAAAGATTGTACTTTGTTCTGCGGTTGTCGGAGTGATATGTTATATGTCGCTTCCTTTATTTAGGGGTAATTTGGGCTTTATTGCCTTAGCTGTAAGGCTTGTGCTTGTGGGGCTTATAGCAGGAGGGGTGTATTTGCTCTTGACTTCTTTATTGAAGGTGGAAGGGTTTGTTTTCTTTAGGGACAAGTTTTTTCAGGTAGCGGCGAAGGTGCCTCTTCTGAATAGGGTTCCGTTTATAAAGAGGGCTTCCTCCTCTACAAGGTGAAAAGAGGAGATTCCTCGCTAACGCTCGGAAAGACAGTGCGGGGCACGGGGATTCCTCAATACGTGTGCGAAAATACCGCACTTCGGAATGACACCTCCCCACCGTCACCCTGAGGAGCGTTCATTTTAGCGACGAAGGGTCTCCTCTTCTCTGTATCCTTACAGATATATTCGGGAATTACAATAAACAGACAAGAATGTTTGTAATATAAGAAAAATTGGTCTGGATCCCCGATAAAAGATTTCGGGGATGACGGTTGTGTAGAATTCGGGGATGACAGTTGTATTGAATTCGGGGATGACAAAATACAAATGAGGAGATTCTTCGCTAACGCTCAGAATGACGGAAGGGGAGCGATGAAGGGTCTCCTCTTCTCTGTATCCTTACAGATATATTCGGGAATTACAATATACAGACAAGAA
>JBPOJC010000027.1:0-8745 GCA_052034135.1 Caldisericota bacterium
ATACAACAATTGCATATATCCCTTTTATTGCTGGCTGGGTATGTAGTGAACCTGGTCAAAGAGGAGAATTTCAAAGAATTGAAGTATGGGCAATAGATGGAGAAGAAATGAGATATGTTTCTACTAAAATGCTTGGAGTAACTCTTGATTCTTGTTATTTAGATGGTTATTACGACTATAACTTTAATGAAAAAGAAGTAAAAATAGTTGAACCAGAATGTAAACAAGATGGAAGTGGTGGTTACTATTTATGTTATGATGATACTTTAAAGGAAGCAATTGGATTTTCTCTTGGAGAACCACCTTCTGATTGGTATGACAAGAATTATGCTACAATTTCAAAGATTTATGATTCAAATTTTTTAGGTACAGGAATTGTCCCTACTACTTTAGAAATCGACCTCTCTGATATTTATGAAGAGGTAGAAATAGGGGAGGATTATGTTCTTGTTTTAAAAGGCTATTTTAAGCGAGAAGGGATAATTGAAGATCCAATTCTCGTAGAAAGAGAGGTTAGTTTTTATTTAAGAGGATCTCTAAACACTAACAATTATAGAAATCTTGACTTTTACAAAGGAGATGGCCATCTGCACTCTAAGTATAGTGATGGTGGTGCAAGTAGAAGAATAGATCATGCTCTTAATGAAGAGTATAAGGAATTCTCAATTGCACATCATAGGAGAACTAAATTTGCTTATGACTGGTTAATAATGACTGATCATGCTGATTTCTTCTGGAATAGACAAGTAAGTTCATCCTCGTGTGGCTGTAAAGGTCTTTCTTGGATTAATGAAGATACAAATTTTAACGCATATGTGGGAGCTTGTCAAAATGCAGAATCAATTGAGAGACAAGAATTAGGAAGAAATGACTTTGCAGTCGTTCCTGCAGAGGAAGTCACAGTCTGTACTGTGCCTACAAATTGCACTGATAAGTGTTATAATTGTGATGAAATTGTAATAGAATTTCCTTGCATCACCAACCCTGGTAGCAAGAGTTCCGATATTCTAAACTATTATGGCTGTAACACTGGAAATAGTGTTTATCGATTTCCAAATAAACTCATAAATGGAACTGATTTTGTAAAAAATAAAGCAGGCGATTACTCTGGTCTTGAATGTATGAATTTAAGTGGTCCTGATGGCTGGGGTACTATTGCTCATCCTAATGGAAGACCTAAGTGGCAATTATTCCCTGAAACTGCTGACGATTGGAACAAGCAATGGAATTATAATATATGTCCTTCTATAATAAGAAGTATGGGAGATGATGATGAAACAAATGATGGATACGGTTTTATGGGAATTGAGGTGATATCTGATAAAAATGTAGATACTCAAAGTTGGGATAATTATCTTCATACAGACCTCGAAACTACAGTGAATAAATGGGATCATAATGTTTTAAAAACAGGTGGAAGTAATTTTATAGTTGGAGTTGGTAATACAGATGCTCACCTTTGGCACTATATGGTTGAAGATCTTCAAGCACTTAAGGCAGGACACAATTCAGGTTTTTGTCTTGTATCAGATTGGGAGGAAAGAGAGGTACCTCATTTTCCTCAATACTGGAAAGCTCAATGGCAGACTTTAATGTTTTCGGAGCCTGCATGCACATTTGTCTGTATTCCTGGGTGGGATGGATCGCACTCTATGCTTCTTAATTCTCTTCGAATGTGTGGTAAAGACCATAAAGGTGTAAGTGCTTCAATAAGAGGTTATTTCGCAACTTTCACTGCAAATGGAATACCCTCAGGAGGAAAGTTAGAACTTGGTGGATATTTAACCATTGCCATATGGGCTTATCCACTTATTGATATAGAGACACCTTCACTTTTTGAGGGAATAAGCCGAATCAGAATTTTCCATAATTCAAATAGTAGTTCACCACCTTATACTCCAAGATCATTGATAGATGAAATTGTGTATCCATTGAATCCTGGCGAATTCTTACCACCAAAAATGGATGGTTGGATTGTAACTATTCCTGGAGAAGATATTGATGCAGTAGATTATATAAGGGTTGAAGTTGATTTCTTCCAATTATTAACTTATGGTTATTCAATTAGTACATGTTATTGTAATCCTGTTATAATTCAGAAGTGAGTATATATGAAGTTTTCATAAGAAAGAAACAGGTAGGTAAATTCTATCTCAAGTATTTAAAGATATTGTTTTGTATTAACGCACAGACCTTCGTGAATAGATTATATTTTCTATAATAAGGATGGGGGTAAAATGAGAAGACGAATCTTTTCTCTACTTTTAATTATATCTATTTGCTCTCTGGCATTTTCTTTCACAAATATATTTAATGCAAAAGCACAACTTAATGTATATCCTTTTGCAATAGTAAAATCATCAAGCAAAATTGATGAGAAATTCTTCACTGAGAATAAAGGACAATGGAATTCAAGCATTTATTTTATGAGTGAAATATCTTTTGGGAGAATTACCTTGAAACAGAATAGCGTTAATTATGAATTGTTTATGGCAGAAGAATTAAAACCAAAAGAAAGAGTCAATTTCTTCAACTCTAAATCTCGCATTCCTCATAGAAATACTATAAAATCTAATTCAATAAAACTAACATATCTTGATTCAAACATTGTATATCCACAAGGGATGGATCCTGTGCTAACTTATTATAACTATTTTTTGGGTAATAATCCTAAAAATTGGATTTCTAATTGTAAAAACTATAGAGAAGTACATTATAACAATATCTGGGATGGTGTTGACTTAATTTATTACATTGCAGGGGAAAGTATAAAATTTAAATTTCAAGTTAATTCGGTAGCAAATATAGAAAAAATAAAAATTAAAGTAGAAGGCGCAAAGGTTGAAAATAATGAAATTATAACTGAATTTGGCTCAATTACATTTTCAAATGTAGATTGCTATACTACCAAAAGTAGAAAGAAAATTGATTTAGGACTTTCATTAAGCAGTAATATAATCTCTTTTGAGGTAGATAAAGATAAATTTAAACAATTAAAAGAGACTATAATAATTGACAGCCTTTCAATACCCGGTGAATACTTTGTTACTGATAATACTGCAAACAATCAAGATAAGAAACTCATTTATGGTAGATATGTATACTCTAAACTCTTAGGAGGTTCTGAAGATGATATAGTTTGTTCAATGGAAGTAGACAAAGAAGAATGTGTGTATTTAACTGGTTATACACATAGTTCAAATTTTCCAACCACAGAGGATGCGTGGGATGAGAAGAAGAGCGGACCATCTGATATTTTTGTTTCAAAACTCAGTTCTGATGGCTCTTCTTTAATTTATTCAACATATCTTGGAGGAATTGAGGGAAGCATGGGTTGCGAAGAATATGAAGATGAGATTGCTTACTCATTAGCAGTAGACAATGAAGGATGTGCATATATAACTGGTGGAACTATATGCTCTGATTTTCCAATAACTCCTGGAGCTATTAGTAAGCGTCATAATGGCAATTTTGATGTTTTTGTAACTAAGCTGAATTCAGATGGTTCACGACTTTTGTATTCTTCATTCTTGGGTGGTGAATCGGAAGATATTGGCCGTTCAATAGCATTGGATGAAGAGAAAAACATTTATATTGTAGGAAGCACTGATAGCTGGAATTTTCCAACTACTAAGGGTGCATTTCAGGAGAATAGAAAAAGAACTATATATGGAGCAAGTGGATTTATTACAAAAATAAGTCCTGATGGCAGCAAGTTAATTTATTCGACATTTTTAGGGGGCTCCGATATCAATCTCTGCATTTCACTCGCTCTTGATAAGGAAAAATATGCCTATGTTACAGGATTAGTAACCAGTTCAGATTTCCCAACCACAGAAAATGCATATGATAAAACTATGAATGGATCAAATGATATTTTTATTTCAAAACTTAACTCTAATGGATCTGCTTTAATCTATTCAACTTTTCTTGGAGGCAGTGAAAAAGAAGCCGGAATTTCCATAGCAGTTGATGAAGAAGGTTGTGCATATATAACGGGAAGTACAGATAGTTCAGATTTCCCAACCACAGAAAATGTTTGGAGCAGAAATCTCAGAGGTAAGAATGATATTTTTATTACCAAAATCAACAAGGATGGTTCTAATCTTGTTTATTCATCCTTTTTAGGTGGTTCATATGAAGAAGGTGCATCTTCTATAGCAGTTGATAGGAATGGTTGTGTATATATTACAGGAGGCACAATGAGTCCAGATTTTCCAGTAGTAGAGAGCTACACTAAATTTACAGGAGGAGGAGATGCATTTATTTTAAAAATGAATCCGAGCGGAACTGACATAATATACTCTGAACTCATAGGAGGATCAGAGTTAGATAGCGGTAGATCAATTGTCATTAGAGATGGGAAAAGTAGTCCAATACCTGGTTGGACTTCAATTTCGAGTACTGATATTTATATAGCTGGAGTAACTTATTCTATGAAGAATAAAGGTTGGCACGATGTTTTTATAAGAAAGATTTGCTTAGAAGAATTTGCAGCTAAAAAGGAGAAAATAGTTATTACTCTTACTATTGGTAATATAGAGGCTTTCATAAATCAAGAAAAGTATATATTAGATGCTCCTCCTATTATTCGCGATGGTAGAACTCTTGTGCCTATCAGATTTATTGCTGAAGCATTTGGTGCAGAGGTGGATTGGATTCCAGAAGATCAAGAAATAATCATTTACTATGAAGAAGTTATAACTATTCATCTTTTAATTGGTGAAAAGCGTGCTCTAATAACTTCATTATTAGATGAAGGTATAAAAGTTATAGATTTAGACACTCCTCCAATAATTATAAATGGAAGAACTCTTGTTCCTATCCGATTTATTGCTGAGGCTTTTGGCGCAGAGGTGGATTGGATTCAAGAAGAAAGAAAAGTAATAATAACGCATTTTAGACGAATTTCTTGATTTATTATAGGTTGATTTCTGCTATCAACTTTAATAAATGCAAATTTATAATCCATAAGAGATGATGTCCTTTATGATTCTGAAACTGAATTTTATATTATATGCATGCAAGGTATTATGACCCAGAAGCTGGTAGATTCATAATGAAGGATCCAATTGAAGGTTTCCTCTCTAATCCAATAACTCATGGATTCCGCATCAAGCGCGGAATGACAAAGAGGAGAAGTGCTAATGACCCAGTGAATAAAATAGACCCAGGAGGAACTACTCCACAAAATACAGGTCCTCCAGAAAGATATGAGAATGAACCACAAGCAGTAAAATGGGCTGGTTCTAATAGAACTGCATTTTGTACTCCACCTATAGCCAATCCTGCGGATTTTCTAAACAGTATAGAAGAGAATGAACGATACGGAGAAATAGAGAATCCAAGACCACCAGTTGGATATGGTAACGATGTTTGGGGATACCCAGATGATGCGATGAATACATTTGAGCAGTTGGTTTGATTTATCTCCTAAATTTAAAGAAATACCCAAATGGAGTTATTGGAAAGAAGCCACACAAAGATATTATGGATATGGCGAAGGAAGATGGTATAGTGAGCAAGTTTGGCGTAATTTACAGAGAATGAAAGCAGGATTAAGACCAAAAGATTGGCCTAAATATGTATTTCCTTCAGAGGAGGATTATCCATGAAGAAAAAGTCTTATTTTATAAAGAATCTTTTTGTAATTACTTTATCAATAATTTTTATATCTCCCTTTACAAATAATAAAATTAATTCTTCTTATCTTCATGAAAATTTATTTAAATCAGTTAAATTAAACGCACAATATTCTCTTCCATTGGACCGACCTCCACCTGGTCAAGAAGACACATACTTCTTCCCTGTAGGATTAATAAATGACAAATTCTTATTTTATTACTCTAAACTTAATACTCTTAACCTTAATTCAGGTGAAGTAAGTCCTCTAATAGATACTTCCGTTCTTGCACCATGGAGTCTTTTGGGACATTCATTTGAGGGTTCTGAGCCTGGACAATTTATAGCTTTGTCAGGAAATAGAATAATACTTCCTGAGGTTTCTAAGAATGAGAGCAATAAGAGCGACAATTCAATTAATGAGTATGTTTCAATTTCTGCTTATGATTATAATACAGGAGAATTAATTTGGAGAACACCATTAGAAGCTTTAAATGTTGTTGATCTTGAACATAGGCGTAAATTAAATTTAACACAATATGGAATTCTCTATTCCATAAGAGACCCATTTCTTCTCTATTGTTTAGATGCTGATAGCGGAAAGATTAAATGGATTTACAATGCTGAAGAAGATTTTGGGAATCTCTCTGCGTTATACCATGTACCAGCTTGTATGGCATATTGGAGGTCTTTCCAATTCTTTGTGAGATATTATTATAAAGATGGAATAATAACATATTTGAGTTATAGTTCTAAAGCTGATACTCCTGAAAAATCAAAATCAATAAAAAAACATTTGCTAATCTCTTGGGATGGGAAACTGATATCAGAACTAAAATATGAACCATTAGGTTTTATAGAGGATAAATATATATTTTATAAAGAAGATATTAATTCCAACAAATACTACATAGGGTTAGCAAAATTGGCTGATAGTTCAGTAATATGGCAAAGAAAAGTTCCATTAAAGCTCTCTTCCTCTTATCCTATAGAAAATATGTATTTTTTATTCAATGGAAAAGAGATATTAATTTCTGAAGTTCCCTGTGAAATTTTAACAGATTATTGTTTCCTATTAGGTGGACGAAATGATAAGGAGGATTTTGTAAACTGCTTTTCAATTAAAAATGGAAAAGAAATGTGGACTTATTCACTTTTAAATGAATCATTAAGAGATATGTATTCACTAAATGGTAAAACATTTATACTCTCAGGCTCACCATCCAAGAAAGTAGATTCTATAACAATTATATCAAATAAAAGCGGTAAAATTGATAAAACTTATTCATTGAACACAGATACAAGTGGTGAAATATTTTATATAACAGAAATATCAGGTAATTACTTGCTCTTTCTTGGGGATTGTGTTGTTGAATTGTCAAATAATTTTGATTACGTATCAGTAGCTCCATATAAAGAACTAACTGGATCTGACTTATTTGGATTTGGAGAACCTGCAAAACCTATACCAGTAATTATGGAGAGTGAGAATTGGCTTGTATTATCAATTGTTCCAAGTACTCAAGGAGGAGCAACAGGAGGATCAATATTAAATTTTTCTAAAAATGAAAATAATGACCTTGTTACAGAAGAAATTGCCGAAGATAGCGAGAAGAACCCTAATTATAATACAGCTATAGGGAAATTACTAAGTTACTTATTACCTATACTAACACTTGTTTTATTATTTGTGCTATTTATGATTATATTTTCCAGAAAGATGGCACATAAACATAAATAAATTCCTTATGGCACTATCCTATTCCAAGACTCATTTGGAAATTTATTATCAAACCCAACCGTATATAACCCTAAGCTATTCATTGGTAGAGATAGCGTATTGTATATGCCTTGAATCTTAATTATAATATAAAGTGCAAAAGGAGCAAAAAGAATAAAACATTTTAGAAGGGCAAGCTTAATAGTTATTATAGTAGCTACGGTTATTTCTACTAACATAAGTTGTTTTAATGTTAGAGAGCAACCTAATGTTGGAAAAAATGAATCAGAAATCTTGCATGATTACGATATTGCATTTCTATCCAATCGTGAGGAATCAAGGAGTGATATCTATTTATTAGATACTCCGTCGCAGCAAAAAATAAACATTACTGAGAATTTAAATGAAGACAGATACAATTTTCCTGTATTTATAAGTGATAATAAAATCATATTCTTTAACGAGGATAGAACAAAACTCTTTCTCTCAGACCTAAATAAAAAGAAAACAGTACTTATTCTTGAATCAAAAGATAAACCCATTGTTGAATATAATAACTATTGCATAGATAAAAAGAGGGAAGAATTGTTAATTTCTGAGGAAAATGGATTAATAACCTATATTAATCTTAATACTGGACAGAAAAGATCTGCGAAATCTGAAATAGGACAGTTTAAATATCCTTCCTTTTCACCTGATTATAACCTTATAGCTGTTGGAAAAGAATTTGAGAAAAATTCTTTAAATGGCAATTTATATTTGATTTCACCTGATGGGAAAAAAGTAAGTCAATTAACAGAATTTACTTCCCCATCCAATTACCCATTTATATCAGTAATATCATTATATTGTATCAATTGGACTTTTGATGGGAAAAGAATATTTTTTAATATAATAAATTCATCAGGAGCTATTAATTTAGCTATGATAGATATATCAACAAATAGATTAACCATAGTTACAAATATTATTTTACCCTCACCTGATATTAATAATTTAATGTATGGTTTTCATTATTTCTACTTATCTCCTAATGGCAATGGAATATTAGCACAAGCAAATTTTAGCGATTATACATGGTCAAAAAATTATGACTACATCTCAATGAATTCTGATGGTTCTAATATCATTAATCTTACTGACAAATATCCAGAGCTTAAAGATTCATATAAATGTTACTGGTCAAGAGATAGTAAAAGGATAGCTTTCGTTACTAATAAAAGAAATGGTGAAATTGAATTAATAACTATGAACCCAGATGGATCTGATGTAATTAAACCCAACTTCCCGTTTTTTACAACTTAAATACCTGTAAACACTCATAGAAACTTAATAAGTAATATTAAAATATTAATAAATGTAGTCTGTAAATATATTAATAACTATTAATTAAATACTTGCAA
>JBPOJC010000079.1:0-7122 GCA_052034135.1 Caldisericota bacterium
CTCTCAAAAAAATTTAATTGCTTATATTAGGGGATTATAAATGGCAATTGACGTGCATCATTAATTTGAAAATTCGAGGTAGAATTAACAAAATTATCAACATATTCACTAATGAATTTAGAATTTATGATGCAAACAAATAATAGATCAGGCAGAAATGTTGATGAAAATAATGACATTGTTAAAACATCATAAACTCCATTTTCTTTAATTCTTGCCTTAAGATAGGTGGAATTAACATCTGTCCAGCAGAATCCTTCTCGAAAATAAAATTGATAACCTTGCCAGCGAGCTTTAGGATCAGTTTGTAATACCCTTACATTTTCTCTACTCCAGTCAATATAATAAGGTGTTGGTGCATACCAGCGATTACCATCTTTATCGCCTTTATCATAGGGAACAAACGTTTTCTTACCAAGAATACCATTGAATTTTTCATCATCTGTAAGACTTTCTACATCAGCAATTTCTTCATAGTTTACAATTCTATACAACCATCCTTGCCCAAAAACATCCCTACCGTATTTCTCTTTTAATTCATCAAACAATCTACGAATTTCTTGCTCATTCAGTTCATTTAAAAAGTATAAGGCATCATTTTTATCTTTTATTCCTTTTTCTCTGCAAAAATTTGAAGCCAAAAGTAATTTTTCAGGTCTTTGCTTTTTAACATTTTCTGCCCATTTAGTGCCTTCTAATACGCCAATATATCTGCCATTATTACCTGTTGCTAATCCTTGTCCTCCTTCTGTGATAAGCCCTAACAAAGTCATATCTCCCTGTTTTAAAGATTTACGATATTCCTCTAACTCTATTTTATATTTTTCAATGTTTTTGCTTGTATAAATCTTATCCCACCACTGATTAAGTAGTTCGTTTATTTTTTTACCATATTGTTTGTAAATCTTTAAGTTATAATCATTAATTGGGAAGAATACTTGGTTGGGTGCATTCTTATAGTATTCTATACTACCAATTTGAATAGTAGGAGAGATTATACTCTTTGTTCCATCGAGATAATTAAAAGTATAATTATCAAGAGTATTTGAATTTTTTTGAACAAGAATCACGCAAGTTTCCACCATAGGAGTATCAAAAGGATTAGCGGTATCAAAAAGTTGTAATAATTTATTTTTTAGTATTAGCTCTCGCAAATTCTTTTTGGTCTGTATGGTCCAGAAAGTTTTAGATGAAATAAATGCCAAAATACCATTCTCTTGTAATAATTGCATCCCTATAAAATAGAAATGACAATAAAGGTCATCAGCAAAGCTAAATATTTGTTGAAATATCTTTTTATCTTTTTCGTCAATACCTTTTGTAGAAACATACGGTGGATTTGCAATTACTATATCAAAGCCATTTTTGTAATTAAAGACAACCGGGAAATATAATCTAAAGTCAAAATCTATCTTATAACCAAAGCTCTTTTCTGAATTCTCAAGTCTCTCTCTTATAATTTTGTCAATTTCAGTTTTTAGCTGTTTCTTCCGCACTGGATTGGTTTCAGAAAAATTTTCTTTTGTTAGTTTTTCAATTTTTTCTGAAATTGGACTTTTCCAGTTCTCTGGAAATCCTATAAGTGAATTTCCACAGACTACCTTATAATCAAGGTTTGGAAGAGGTTTTATATTATAAAAATCTTCTTCATCTACGATCATTGATAGCCAAAATCTTAATTTACATATTTCAACTGCCCCTGGGTCTATGTCAACACCGTATAGAGAATTCTCTATAGTAAAGCGTTTTAAATCATATGTTTTTACTTGCTCCCCTGTAAAAATGGAAAGTAATTGTCTTAACTTTACAATCTCATGCATAATACCTATAGGAAAAGCGCCTGAACCAACAGCAGGGTCACATACTTTAATCTCAGCAAGAAGTTTATCAATTTGAATAGAATTTTCTTTTATGTATTTAGGAATATGGCTTTCATAACTTGTAGATTTCAATTCTCCATTCTCTATTAAATTTTGTTTTTCAAGGTATATTTCTTCTATTTCTTGAATAGAGTCGCCAAACTTTACAAAATCTTCAATGTCCTTTCTATTACAAGAAAGATTTGTGCCAAGAAAGTTTATCAAACTTTCCTGACACATATAATGAACAATCTGCCTCGGGGTGTAATAAACTCCATATTCTCTGTTAAATTTTGTCTCTTCACCCTTTTTACCGGATCTTAAAACTTGGTAGTATTCATCAAAGTTATCAGCTCTTATTGCATTTAATTTTTCATAAGTTTTACCTAAAAGTTCGGGATCAAGGGCAACTTCTTTTTCAAGAGGCTCCTCTTCATTTACTGTAAAGTTATATCTATCAAATATATCGAGTATACCATCTCCAATATCGCCGTTTTTTGTTTTATTGCTATTAGAGAAGAGTGCATCAGATATCAAAATTTCTGTATCTACCCAGTCATAATTATTTATTGGGTCAAAAAGTCCACCATTTAAAAATGGGAGCTTACAATTAAATTTACTATAATAGTGATCATCTATGGTTCTATCAGTTCTTAATGCTTCATAAAAGAGTGGTTCAAGAATATCATTATAAAAATTCGTGTAATTGCCATATTCTTTATTAAATAACTTCCTTATAAAATCTTTTGAACCTTTGCCCCATTGCTCTCCTTTTTTGACTCCAAACCAACCCTTCTTTTGCAAAAAATAAAGGAAGGTAATTTGACCGAGAAGTTTCTTTGCAAAGTCAACACTATTTATATTTTTGTTTTCAAATTCTTGTCTTACTTTTTGGCTATTTTTCAATATTTTATCAAGTTCTAATTTTGTTCTTATAAAAAGGTCTCTATATTCTTGGAAGAATTCTTTTGTGACAACTTCAATATCAAATGCTTGCTCTAAATCACCAAGAGTTGGCATAAAGTCATCTTTTTCGAGTATGCAAACAAATCTGCTCTGAGCGGTATGACTTTTCTCATTTTCACCAACAAGAAATGACCATCTTTTTGCTGGGGTAATATCTTCTTTAACTTTAGTCTTACCAGATGATGTTTCTTTAATGTGATAATCCATCTTAACAAGAGAGAATCTCCAATCTTTACTATCTGGCGATACATAGGCAACAAGTGCAGCGTCTTTTAAGGTATCACTTCCATATTTACCATTAAGATAGCCTCCTACAAAATTTCTCTGTATTCTTCTTGTATGTTCTATGGAAGTCTGCTTTTTTAAGTACACGATAAGAATGTCAATCCTATCATTCCCACTAATATATTTTGCAATTCTCTCATATTTTGAAATATAGTCTTGGAATGCATCTGGTATCATATTCCCCTGCCATGGTCCTTTTACAGTATTCATATCTTCATGCTTAAGGTTTAATAGATTTAATATAAATTTTACATAATTCTCCTTGTTGAATGACGATTCAAATAGATCTTTTATAAGTTTTTTTGCTTGTTCACTATACATTGTTTCCCTCTGTTAAGTAAAGTGACAAGATAATCTCTCTTTTACCTTGAGTGTTAGCTGAGTAATCTACATAATGGCTTTTTAAGAATGCAGAGGAAACTACTCTTTGTAAAGTACCAACTACCTTTAGCGGATTCTGTATATTTTTACTGAGATCATTTAAAGCATTTAAAGCTTTTTTAACTGTATGTTTTGGCAAGGATCCTTCTTCAATTTTTATTTTTAGTTTTTCAAGATAATCTTCTTGATCGTCAGTTAGTTGTTTACCATTTTTTAGTGTAGCTTTTATAATTTTCAGGAGATTTGTCTCGCTACTTGCTCCACCATGCTTAAGAGTGATAATATTTTCTTCTTCAATATTAGTGTTTAAAAAGGCATTTTTATTCTTATCGAGAAGTTCATAGTAGTTTTTGAGGGGTATATCGGTTCTTTTTTCATCTTTTGAACACTCAAGTAATTTTACTGATGTTAGAAAATCAAGCTCTTTTGTAGAACTATTATTTATATTTGATATAAAAAATTTAATTAATTTACCTTTTCTAAAGAAGGTGATTAAAGAATTGGCAGGAGCTATATCGCTAAGAGATTGAGAATATCCCTTTGCTGAACGAGCCTTTTTAGGTAGATGTTTTATCTTTTCAAAAAGGTCTGGAAGTTTATCGCGAATATCTTCGATAATTCTTAAGTATTTAAGTTCGCTTTCCTCTGCCTCATCATCTTCTGTGAGAGTTTTCTTTGAAAGTAGTTTATCAAATAGTTCATGAGATGAGACAGGTTCACCTTCGGTAAGGATTGAACTGTCACCACCAAGCAATGTTAAAAATGCTTCTATCTTGGAACGAGCAATATTTGTTAGTTCTATCTGAGAATCTGCTTGTTTTGTTGGGAAAAAGTTAAATGTATAAATTTTTGGGAATGTAGTATCTACCCTATTTATTCTACCCACTCTTTGCATTAATCTCGTAGGATTCCATGGTATGTCATAGTTTATAACTACATTTGACCTATGAAGGTTTACACCTTCAGAAAGTACCTCAGTTGAAACAAGGATTCTATAATCATCTTTTCTATATTTTGCTTTTGCATCGAAGTTCTCTATCACTTTGTCTTTAATATTTTCTGGTGAATTTCCGTGGAATAGAAGGGCAATATTGCCTATCTCTCTATTAATATTTTCAGCCAAATATTCTGCAGTTTCTTTTGATTCAGTAAAGAGAATTAGCTTATTATTTTTCAAAATTTGATGGGTTTTAAGATTTTCGAGCAATGTCTCGAGTTTTGGATCTCTTTCAATAGTTTTCCACATTGATTTTATCCTTTTTAAAATTTCAATGTCTTTTCTTAGATCATTCTCTAAATCCTTGTCAAATTGGCTACTTTCGTATTTTTTTGCCTTACCCTCGGAAACAAGTTCTTGAATTTTTTCCTCTGCCTCGTCATCATCTTGTTCTAATAGCTCAAAAATTTTGTTTATATATTTTTTGCTTATATATACATTTCCTTTTTCATATTCGTTAATAAACTTTTCATATGAAAGAATAAACCTATCAACACTTCTTCTAAAAGCAAAAAAACTACTTTCAAGACGTTTCACAAGTAGTACTTTCATAAAACCACTCATATTTTTCTGTGATTGTTTTTCTCGTTGTGATAATTGACCAGGGAAGTAAAGCAGTGGTGTATAACGAGCATATTTCAATTCCTTTGTTACCAATTCAAAAGTTTGCATAAATATCCTATCTTCATTTTCGTTTAACTGATAATAAAAAGGTTTTGGTTCCTCAACTTCTGGAAATTTAACATTGTTTTTCTTTAAGTCTTCAGCGAAATATTTTTCGATTTCAGTTCTTGTCCTTCTAACCATTATATATTTCAATACTTTATCGCGAATTTCCTTTGCATTGCTTTTTGCAACATTGAGGTACCTATCGTAGTTTTCATGTCGGTTAATATTCTTAAATTTATCTTCAAGTTTTCCAAAGAATTCTTCAAGGTCTGCTACCCCTGGGATAGTGCTTTTTTTGGAATTCTGGAAGAGCTTTATCTGAGCAAGTATATCTTTTGGTGAATTATTGTAAGGAGTAGCTGATACTAAAATCACTCTTTTCCCACGACATATTTCAGCCATATCCTCATAGCTAATAGTTGTCTCTGTTCGAAAGCGGTGTGCTTCATCTATGATAATGTTTTTGTATTCTCTTTGTTCAGTTAATTCTTTTGCAAAGTCAAGCTTTCCAACAGATGCATAATCAGCTGGAATATGAAAATCTGAAAAAACATTTTTCCATGAACCAGGATTGTTTGTATTTAAAAGATTAGGGGGCGCTATAACTATAGTTCTACCATCAAGTTGGCTTGCAAGCATAGCAGAAATATAAGTTTTACCAAGTCCTACAACATCAGAAATAAAAACTCCTCCATACTCTTCTAATATCTTTTTTGCATTAAGAACTGCTTGTTCCTGGTATTCAAATTTCATGAAATCTTGTGGTAAATAATTTGTAAACACTTTATCATTTCTATTTAATTCATCTTTAAAGTATTCATATAAAGATTTAAGATAAAGTTCATAAGGAGTAATATTTTGATTAAGCCAAGTTCTCTCTGTAATTGTTTGAACGTAATTCTCGTTAACATCAACAGAGTTCTCCCAAAGTTCTTTAAATTTTTGTATTGAATACATATAATCAGAGTAATTTTTTAATTCTACATTAAATTCAAGATTGTCTATGAGTCCAGACTGAGTAAAATTACTTGAGCCAGTGATAACTCTTCCTACATCACGATCGCCTTCTTTAAAAGTTAAAATGTATAACTTTGCATGAATATTTTGAGATGGATAAGCTTTTATTTGTAGTTTACCTTCTCTTATCCACTCAATAAACTTTAGAGTTCCTTCTTCAATGCTTTGACTATCTTCTGAACTGGACATTTCATTTTCTATTTCGTTTTCAATCATTTCCTTTGTCTCTGAATGAGAGTATTGTAATGATTGAAATAAATTTTCTTCTGCATTTTTTATAACATCATAAGTCTCTTTTGTTGTTGAGATCCCAATTAGAATTCTTATTTTCTCTGTATTTTGCAATGGTTTGTATATTGCATGAAATCCACTTATGTAAAAATAAGCAACCAAACAATCAAAAAACCTACAGTCCTTAATTAATTGTTCAAATCTATCTTTGAGGGTTTTACTTGGCTCATTTGAAATAAATGTTAAATCTAAAGGTGGTCTCTCGGAAAAGTTATTAATTGTTTCTTCGTAATTCTTTTCTGTATCCATAAATTATTTTCTACTACCTTCTTTCATTAGTTACTCAAATACTTATAAACTCTAACTTAAAATATAATTTATTAATTATATGACGGGTTAGGCTCTGGCTATGACAGAATAATTTAAAAGCATAAATTTTATTCAACTGTAGATATTGTAAAGCTTGTTTAGTAGTCATTAATTACTTTTTATCTCTCCTAAAAACAAACTGTTTTACTAATATTCTATTAAAATAGACAATTTAATAAAGGAATAATAATAAATGCATTAAAGATCGAGATTTTAGTGAAAATAACAAAATTAAGCAAATTTTGTTATTTTTGTTATTTTCTCTGAATGTATTCCCATAAAATCCCGTCTTCAATGCAATACTCACCTCTGCTATGAGCTTTCAAAATTCCTTTATCAACCAATCTG
>JBPOJC010000092.1:0-10504 GCA_052034135.1 Caldisericota bacterium
TTCTCCTTGTATTTAACATACCACCTTTTGATTACAAAAAAGACAAACTATACTGTAGTATATAACAAAAAATAATTAACTGATTATATCAGGGGAAACATTGGTTAGTTTGGGAAGTTGGGTTTAATGAAATAAGCGATGTCGGCAGAATCATTACTTCTGAAGATAAGAAATATGTTTTTGCGATAGTATGGGAGGAGGATAACAATAATGAAGCAAATCATATTTTTTCGATAAATAGAGAAAGTGGTAAAATTGTCTGGCAAAAATCCCTTTTTGGTCAAAAATCAATTGAATACTCTAAAAATCTTTTCTGGGTAAATTATGTAGATGCACCTATTATAGAGGTTTATGATGCGGTAAAAGGTTCTCTGCTATATAGAATTAATCCTTTTAAATTGCTAAATCTTAAAGTAATGAAAAAGACTGAGTTAGCAGCTTCAGAAATTATTCCTTATGAATCTAATAAGGCAATCTTCCTTTATAATAATGCAATTTTCAACATTAAGCTTGAAAAATAGCTGGAATTACTTTTTACCTATGATTTTTCTTAGTTCATGCCAGAAGATACAAACAAACGATATTAAAATTACTATGAATATCTCGCTCCACCATTTTAATGGAGCAACTTTAATCGCAGTTTGAAGGGAAGGAATATTTATTATAATAAACAAAGTTATGATGGCTACCACTCCCCATATGATCATTGCAAAATTTGAGAAAATACCAACTTTTAATAGAGGTTCTTTGGTTGAACGGAGAGTAAATGCAAGGAATATATGCCCAAATATCCAGCCAGAAAATGCCATTGTTTGAGATCTTACTAAATCTCCGCCGGTAATACTACGTCCTACGAGATAGCATAATGTCACAGCCAGAAATAAACTTAACCCATAAACAATTATATTTGATACAAATTCAGAGTTTATAAATTTTTCTTTAGGATTTCTTGGAGGTCTCTTGTAAACATCCTTCTCTTTTGGTTCTGTAACAAATGTAGCAGACGCTGCAAGGTCCATAAATAGTTCTAAGAGAATTATTTGAATCGGGGCAAATGGAAGAGGTAAATTAACTAATATAGGCAGAAGAAATATTAATACTAAGGCGAGCTTACAGGAAAGATAATATCTTACGCCCTTTGTGAGATTATCAAAGATTTTTCTACCTTCCCATATACCATTTGTAATTGTAGCAAAATTATCATCAGCCAATATCATATCAGCAGCTTCCTTGGCAACATCTGTTCCTCTTAGCCCCATAGCAATACCTATATCGGCTTCTTTTAATGCTAAAACATCGTTAATTCCGTCACCTGTAACAGAAACAACTTCTCCATTTTTCTGCAAAGCTTTGACTATTCTGTATTTATGCTGAGGGGTTGTTCTCGCAAAGACTGAAGTAAATTTTACATTCTCTTCTAACTCTTCATCACTCATTGAATCAATATCTTTACCAACTATTACTTTTGAATCTGATATAATGCCAACCTGTTCAGCAATAGATTTTGCAGTTTTCGGGTAGTCCCCTGTGATCATTTTAACCTTTATTTTTGCTTCATGGCAGGCTCTTATTGCTTTTGGTACTTCAGGAAGTGGTGGATCTTCAAGAGAAATAAGACCTAAAAACTTTGAATTGATAGCATATCCAATAACTCTTCTACCTTTTCCAGTTTCTTCATCAAGAACTTTTTTTGCTTCCGATGCAAATACCTCATCAATACCTGGTTCAAATAACTCTTCAGGTGCCCCTGTGGAATAAAGCACTTCCCCCTCTTCTGCTTCTCTGAGTATGGAACGCACTCTAACGCCTTTCTCAAAACCATACTCTTTTAATATTTTCCCAATGCCCTCCGGCGAAATAAACTTTTCCGCGTAAGCTGCAATTGCCTGATCAGTTGAATCAGGCAAAAATCTTGGCATTGCGCTAAGAGCTACTTTACATATTTCAACTTTTTTTTCTTCTGGCCATATTCTAACAACATCCATCTTGTTTGCTGTGATTGTCCCGGTTTTATCAGTTGCAATAACTGTAACACTTCCTAAAGTTTCTGCTGCTCGAGCCTTCTTAACTATGGCTTTCTGCTTAGACAATTCGTAGCCACCAATACCTAAAGCCATAGTAATAATTATCGGTAGTTCCTCCGGAATTGTTGCAAATGAAAGAGCAAGTCCTGTAAGAACCATATCTTTCCATTGAGCTGGATTCCTTATAATTCCCAAAATGGGGATTAATGCACTAAAAAATATTGCAAACCATACAAGGAAACCAGATAACTGCTTCATTGCAATCTGAAGTGGAGTTTTGGGCTCTTTTATTTCTTTGGCGATACCAACTATTTTACCGAGTTCTGTATTTTTCCCTGTTGCTACTACAATACCTTTTCCTTCCCCATGTTTTATTACAGTTCCTGCAAAAACAAAGTTTTTCCTTTCACCTAATGGAGCATTTTCAGCAGTATCTGCTTCAGCGTCAAGCTCAACTGGGATGGATTCTCCAGTCAATGGCGATTCGTCAGCTGTTAGATTGTAGGATTCTAATAACTTTGCATCGGCAGGCACTTTTGTACCCGGCACTAAGATTATTATATCACCTATAACAACTTCTTCTGTATCTATATCGGTTAAGGCTCCATCTCTAATTACTTTTGCCTTAGTTGGTGAGAGCTTTGATAAAGAAGCTATAGCTTTTTTTGCTCTGTATTCATTAAATATTTCTATTAGAACAAGCGCAAGAATAATGCAAAATATTGCAATAGTGTCAATTAATTTACCCCAAATACTGTAAAGTACTGCTACAATAATCAGGAAAATTATCATTGGTTCGGATATTTCTTCTTTGAAAATGTCCCAAAACTTTACTTCCCACTTTTCATAAAGTTTATTTGGACCATATTTTAGTAATCTTTCTTTTGCCTGAGAACTTGATAATCCTTTTTCTTTGTCTGTATCTAACTCATTCATCTTCTAACCCCCAATTTAGTAGTTAGCAAGTCTTAAAATATTTATGACATCTTCTTTGTTCAAAAGTTTTAATTTCCCAATAGGATAGGTAATGCTTGGATTTGATGCAATTTGAGGTATCTCATCTACCCTAATACCTGCATCTACAAGAGATGTTTTAACTCCTATATTATCAAACCAGTCTTTAAGTTTCATAATTCCTTTAATTGCAGTTTCTTCAGGTGATAGGTTTGAATTAATATCAAACATTTCCATTCCAGCTTTAGCAAATTTCATTAAATCAGCTTTCATACAATATCTCATCCATGCTGGAAGAATAATTGCCAATGTTTCGCCATGAGGAAGGTCATAGATAGCAGAAAGAGCATGCCCTATTTTGTGCGTTGCCCAGTCCCCCAAACCTCTTCCTGCTGCATTTATACCATTCAAAGATAAAGTTCCTGCCCAGACAAATTGAGCTCTCGCCTCATAATCAAAAGGGTTATTAAGAATAATTTCCGTATTTCTCAAAATTGTTTTAACAATACCTGTTGCAATATGATCTTGAACCTCTGTATTCGGTGTACCATTAAAATAAAGCTCAAAAATATGAGTAATCATATCTACTGCACCATAGGCAACCTGAATATTTGGTAGGGAAAACTGTACAGTAGGGTCAATAAAAGAAACCTTTGGATAAGTGGCTTCTGAAAAGAATGAGACCTTCATATTGTTCTCTTCATTTGTAATTACAGCACCATTGTTCATTTCAGAAGAAGTTGCAGATATGGTTAGAACAGTAAAGATTGGAAGAGCCTTTTCAATTTTTACTGAACCCAAAAAAGCATCCCATATATCGCCACTATAATAGTAACCAGCAGCAGTAGCTTTGGCAGTATCTATTACTGAGCCGCCTCCAACTGCAATTATAGCATCCACTGATTCGCTTCTCGCAATGTTTATTGCTTCTTTCACCTTTGAGAGAACTGGATTTGCTTTTATGCCGCCTAATTCTACGAACTTAATATGAGAGTTGACGAGGCTTTTTGCTACTGTGTCATAAACATTATTCTTTTTTATGCTTCCCTGCCCATAAAGGATAAGGGCTTTTTTGCCTACTTTTGAAACTTCTTCTCCAAGCCTTGAAACCACATCCCTTCCAAAAATCACTTTTGTAGGGTTAAAAAATGTAAAATTCTCCATTCTCTTCTCCTTTTTATCTAAAAGAATTTTACAAATCAATATAATTATTATTAATACATTATTTACTGAAAAAATAAATACTAATTAATAATAAAGGAGTAAAAAATGTATTTATTAGTAATTGTTGTAAACGACTATGCAAATGTTAATAAAATTCTCAAAAAATTTTTAGAAATTGATATAAGGGGGGCAACTATAATTGAGTCAAAAGGAATGGGTAGAACCTTAAGCAATGAATTGCCTGCTTTTAGCTCTCTTAGAAAACTTCTTTCTAATTTTGAAAATGAAGTAGAAAATCACACTATTTTTTCAGTTATAAGAACAGATGAAACTTTGCAAAAAGCAATTGATGAGATAAATAAAATTGTAGATTTTGGGAATCCAGGCTCAGGAATAATGTTTACTATACCCATCATTTCTGTATACGGACTTGCCCCAGCTATTGATTAAGGTGAAAATAATGCTCGTTAATAATATTTTACTTAATGTAGGATTTCTATTTGTTATCGCAATTATCGGAGCAGAAATATTTAAAAGATTTAAGTTCCCGGCTGTATTGATCTATATATTAATTGGTATGTTGTTTAGCCCAACACTATTAAATCTTGTAAATTCAACAATCCTTAAAAATGATTTTATAATTACACAACTAACTCTATCTTTAATAGCTTTTTCAATAGGTGATACATTTTTAGTTAAAAACTTAAAACAAGTAGGTAAAGAAGGAGCAATTCTATCCATACTCCAGGCAGTTTTTACAACAATTATTGTAATTATAGGACTTCTACTTTTAAATCCGTTTCTCAAAATACCAGTCTCGGCGATACTTCTCTTGGGTGCAATTGCATCTGCTACTGCTCCGACAAGCACTTATATGGTTATAAGAGAATATAATGCAAGAGGACCCTTTACTAATTACCTTCTTACTGCTGTATCTATCGATGATGCGGTTGCCATAATACTATTCGACTTAATTGTTATAATTGGTAAAACAATAACAGGTAAAATTGCTTCTGGTGGAATTATTTCTTATATACTTGCCCCTTTTATGGAAATAATATTATCTCTTGGAATAGGTTTTGTAATTGGTTTATTGCTTTCGTTTGCCTTAAAGAAAAAAAGGTCACACGATTTCACTTTAATAATATCATTAGGAACTGTCCTTACAGCAGCTGGCCTATGTATTGAGTTTAATCTTTCTCCACTTCTATGCTGTATGGCGCTTGGTGGAACTTTTAGTAATTTTTCGGTTGAAGCAAGTAAAACTTATAACACGATTGACAAATTTACTCCCCCAATATTTCTTTTATTTTTCATTGTTTCTGGCGCGGGTTTAGACGTGCGAATACTTGCCACTGTAGGGTTTTTAGGAGTAGCCACAATAATACTAAGAACAATAGGAAAAATTTATGGTACAACATTAGCAGGTTGTATTGCAAAAACTCCAAAAGAAGTATCAAAGTATCTTGGCTATGCAATGTTACCACAGGCTGGTGTTGCAATAGGCTTTGCTATTTCTGTAAGAAATGTATTTCCGGAATTTAACTTTATAACTACCGTAGTTCTCGCTAATGTCATATACTCTCAGATAATTGGTCCACTTCTGGCAAAATACGCCCTCTTTAAAACTGGAGAAGCAGAAGTTAAATAAAATTTTATTTTCTGTTTTTTCAGTAATAGGTAAAAATTGAACTTTAATTTTTAAATAGAATTCAAATTATTAAACTTAAAATTTAAGCAGGAGAAGAATATAATGACGAAATTAACAAGTGAAGCTAAAAAGGAGTTAATCGATCGTTTTGGAGATGGTGAGTTTGTAAATTTTGAAGAAGCAGAAAGAGTAATATATTCTCACGATATGGGGAGTCTACCACAAATTGTTGATAGAATGATAGATACTGTCCCTCAGGCTGTAGTAAGGGTTAGAGATATAGAAGATCTAAAATTTATTATTAATTTTTCACACAGATTCAACATTCCATTAACACCAAGAGGAAACGCAACATCTGGCTATGGCGATGCAATGCCTTTTGGAAAGGGTATAGCGCTTGACTTTATGTATATGAGGAAGGTAATTAATCTTTCTGAAGATGAATTAACAGTAGAAGTTGAGCCTGGAATGGTATTTTGGAACCTTGAGAAATACTTAAACAATAAAGGCTATTCTTTAAGAGTTTATCCTTCAAGTGCGCCTGGTGCAACAGTTGGTGGGTGGATCGGAGAAGGTGGTTCTGGAATTGGAAGTTATAAGTATGGTTATTTTCGGGATAACATCTTAGAAATAGAGGCAGTCTTGCCAGATGGTAGTGTGAGAGTATTTAGTGGCGATGACGTTGATTTAATTTACTCTGCTCAGGGTACTACGGGGCTTATTTCAAGGGTTAAAATAAAAATTAAGAAAAATATTCCTCTAACCCATCTTCTTTTAAGATTTAATAAAAGTGAAGATCTTTCTGCATATTTATTTGAAATTTCACAAAAAGAACTCAATATCTATCATGCAAATTGCTTTATTGGTGAAAGTCTTGAAAGAAGGATAAAAGTTATAAAAGAGAGTAAAGGACAGAAATTTCCAATTTTTGCGGATGCAGAAGTAGTAAAAAATCTTGATTTAGATTCTATTGAGGTAATAAATAATGGAGCATATTTACTGCTTTCAGTAGAAGGAGAGACAATAAATCAGGAAATACTTGACATAGCAGAAAAAAAGGGTGGTTCAAAAGAGAGTGATTTACTCGCTAAGTTTCTCTGGGGTGAAAGGTTTTATCCAATGAGAGAAAAAAGATTAGGTCCTTCTCTTATTCCTGCGGAAGCTGTAATTTCAATTGAAGCTCTCCCAAAAGTGTGTAAAGAAGTCAGAGAAACAATTGAAAGTGTTTCCTTAGAAGGAAATTCTGTTGGTAAAAATGAGGTCGTTATGCTTGGCTTTGCATTGCATGACGAACGGACATTTGCATTCTCATTTGACTATGTAAAATCTCTTGTAATGATGGATATAATCGAAAAATATGGAGGAAGGCTATATTCTGTCGGAATATTCTTTACTGATAAAGCAGACAAAATTAAAGGTAAAGAAAAGATGGAGAAGCTAAGGAAATTTAAAGCAGAATATGATCCAAAGAATCTATTAAACCCCGGGAAATTATTTCCATCAAAGTATGTTCCAACTTTACTTAAGGTGGCTTTAAAAGCTGGAAAAGGAAGTAGAACTTTAGCTGGTCTCACATCTAATTTTTTAAGCAAAACCCCCAAAACGAGCAAAAAACTTGCCTCTGACATAGTATATGAAGCTTTTGCCTGTGCTCAATGTGGATATTGTAAAGTTGTTTGTTCAGAATATATGGGCAAAGGCTGGGAAAGCTCTGCTCCAAGAGGCAAATTTTATTTCCTCAGGGAGTATGCGAGAGGGAAAAAGAATTTTAGTAAATACCTTTCAAATAATTTTCTACTCTGCACTACCTGCAAAAGGTGCAATACAGTCTGCCAGGTAAATATCCCAATTCAGGAAAAATGGGATGATATGAGAGGATACCTTATTCAGGATAAAGGTTTCCCTACATTTCCTGCTTTTGAAATGATGGCAGGAAGTTATGAACAAGCAAGAAATATCTGGACTGGTAGAATTAGCGAAAGAGATAAGTGGCTACCAAATGATATCGAGGTAGATTTAAATGAACCTTTAGATTACTGGGCAGGATGTACTGCTTCGTATGTGGAAAATGACATTTCTATTAATTCAGTTAGAGTTCTTGAAAGTGGTGGGGTAAAATTTAATTACCTTGGAAATGAAGAATCATGCTGTGGAATACCATTTATGATGGCTGGTAGATGGGATTTATTTGAGAAAGTTGTAAAGTATAATGTTAAGAAGTTTAAAGAAAGGGGTATAAAGCAGATTGTTACTTCTTGTCCTGGTTGTTGGGTTTCTTTAACACATTATTATAATTTGTGGACGAAGAAGCTTAATCTAAACTATGATGTAAAGGTTTTCCACATTACTCAAGTAGCAGATAAACTTGTCCGCGATGGAAGACTTAAATTTAATCCAATAAATGAAACAGTAACTTACCATGATCCCTGCCATATTGGTAGGCATGGTGGAATCTACGATGAACCAAGAAACATATTAAATAATATTCCTGGGACAAAATTAGTAGAAATGGAACATAATAGAGAGGATGGATTATGCTGTGGAAGTGTTTTAACAAGGGTAGGGGAGCCAAAAATCTCTGATAAAATTGCTGATGTACGATTAAATGAGGCAAAGACTGCAGGAGCAGAAAAAATTATAACAAACTGCCCTTGCTGCGAATTTCAATTTAGAGTAGCTGGTAAATCCCTTAATAATGAAGTTGAGGTTCAGGATATTGCAACTTATATTGTGCGAGCTTTAGGGTACAAAGATAGCCCAGACCCTGTTCCACAGATTCATTATATGTGGGGAGTATTTGCAAAAGCGATTCAGATGATGAGTTCGCAAGGTATTGTAAATATGATGAATGAGATGTTCCCGGAAATGGTTGAAGCGATGCCACCATTATTTAGAGGAATGACTCATTCAGTTATGAATATGCCTAAAACTGTAAGAAAACCATTTGCGGCTATGTTCAAAGTACTTCTCCCTTCTTTAATGCCTTTGCTCTTACCAGGGATGCTACCAAAACTTGCTCCAGATATTCAAAAATTAATGGAAAAAGAGATACCAGATATGCCAGATTCAATGAAAGAAATGATGCCTAAAATGCTTCCAGATATACTTTCTAAAGTTATGAAGGGGGCTCTTACAGATGTAGCTCCTGAAATTGCAAGTAATTTTAAAACATTCTTAATGAATAGTTAAAATATTCAAGACAATAATTTAAATATTTTGTTATATACTAAAATATATGGGAAAGACTATTGTATTTCTAAATAAACTTAACGAGTACTGGTTAGAAAAAATAGAAGAATTGAAGGGTGAGTTTTTAGATTCAACATTTATTACATATAAAGACACCGAAAACTTAAGAAGTCTAATTCCCCAGGCAAATGGCGTAGTTATTGGAGATATTAGCAATGAAGAGGTTGAAAATGCAAAGAACCTGGAGATAATCTTTGGACCGTGGACAGGAATTGACTTTTTAAAAAAGGATACATTAAAGAAGAGGGGAATAGTTCTTGCAAATACTCATGGAAACTCAAAAGCTGTTGCAGAGCATGCTGTAGCGTTGAGCCTTGCATTGTTGGGAAGAATTGTTGAATATCATAATGACCTTGAGATAGGATTATGGCATGGGTTTACAAAGGGCTCTCCAAAAGAAGATTTGTGGGTATCATTAATGGGAAAGAATTGTGGCATTTTAGGATTGGGGAATATTGGTTTACAGTTAGCTAAAATACTCAAAAATGGCTTTAATTGTCATATTATCGGTTTTAAGAAGCATCCTACAAAAGAAGAGTATGAATTTGTTGATGAAATAAATTTTGATTTATCAGAGGTCGTACAGAAAAGCGATATTATATTTAATGTTCTACCATTAACAAAAGAGACAGTAAATTTATTAAACTGGGAACTGTTATCGCAGATGAAAGGAAAGTTCTTGATAAGTGTAGGAAGGGCTCTTATAATTGATGAATATGCTCTTTATAGAGCCATAAAAGAAGGTATATTAGCAGGTGCTGCAATAGATGTATGGTATAATTACCCTAAAAGCAAAGATGAAGTTGCTCTTCCTTCGGTTTATCCAATACATACATTTAAGAATGTTGTTATATCCCCTCATGTTGGAGGCTTTACAGTAGAAGGGCAAATATCTATGATAGATGAGACAATAGAAAACATTAAAAGTTATCTAACAGTCGGAACTCCACTTAGTAAGGTTGATTTAGACCTCGAATATTAATTTAGGCTTTGCTCCCAATCGCGGTACAAACTGTCATTCTGAAAGTGCGGCATTGTCGCACTCGTCACGAGGGAATCTTCATGTCTTGTCCTTCGTCATTCCGAAGTGCGGTATTATCGCACTTGTACTGATGAATCTCCTCACCCCTTCAAGGTCTTTCTGAGCGAAGCGAAGAATCTCCTTATTTAATCTTTTCATCATTGTAGAACAGACATTCCTGTCTGTTCTTTTCTTTTTATTCATATCTGAGTTTGATGCACACAAGGAAGTAAAAAGATGAGATCCTTCGGTCGTTAAGGAGACACTCCCTCAGGATGACGGGGTAGAAGGTCATCCCCGAAAGTCTGCCAACTGTCATCCCCGAAATCTTTTATCGGGGATCCATTTCTTTTCTCTAAAAATAACTAAAATTTCGTTCCCTTGACAAACAATTTTTATCCATTAACATTATATTTGAAGACTAATTGAATACTCTTGCTT
>JBPOJC010000033.1:0-6160 GCA_052034135.1 Caldisericota bacterium
AAACAGATAGATTTATCTCCCTGTCCAAAGACGTAATCTCCATAAATAGCAGGATTCATGTAATTACTTGTTCCGTTACTTACTCGATACATTGGGAATCTAATATTTTGATCCTCCATTTTTAATGTACTAACAATTTTACCATTTTCATCAACAAGAAAAAGTTGATTTCTTAGTGAAAACAGAAAACAATCAGAACCTATTAAGTCAATAAAAGCCAGTTCATAATTCGCTGTTGAGAGTTTTTGTTCAACATGAACTTTTTGTGACGACAAAGCCATGCTGGGTAATTGAATCTTTAAAATGTCCTGCCAATTTTCAACAAATATGTATAGCGATGAATCCTTTATTAAGTATGAAGAATTGAAAAGATATTCCATTACATGAGGCAAATACTCGAAATTCTCCAGAATCTTTCCACCTTCAGTTTCCAATATGCAAAATCGATATTTGTCAGTTACAAGTAGCTTCTCGTCCGACAGATAGAGTGTAAGATAGCAACCCCAAAGATCAAAAGGCAAATCTGTCTTCCAGACAGTTTCATTTTTCTCAGTGTTGATCTTTTTTACATATGGTTTAAGATCTGACTCTTCATCTTTAGGTGTTGAAGATATGTATAGAAAAGAATTATCAAGTATAAAGTCAAAAAACAGCATATTTTCTTCTGGAGAATATTTCTTTAATATTTTCCCACTTTCTGGATTGATACACAATATTTTACCTATACAATTTATGTAAACCTCTTTTCTTTCTGGATTTTCTGCAATTTCTATTGGCTGAAGATATTTAAGTGCATTCCCATCATCTTGAGTTAAATCAATTTCCCATTCTTTTATAAGGTTTGAAGTTTTAGGTAATCTTAAATACGAAGATCCACATGGCACTGATAGTAAAATAATTAAAATACAAACAACTATACTAAGCAGATATTTTCTCATCCTTTTTAAACCCCCAATTCTAAGACCTGTTATTGCATGCATCAGGTATATTTTCACAATTCATATTACGCATTTTCTCACAGTCCTCTAACCATTTATGTTCGTACTCTTCGATATTCTTATAATACATATCTTCTACTGCATCTTTATAGTCTGCTCCGAAAAGTTCTTTAAAAAAATCAGTTGCAAAATGCGCAACATCTAAAACATATCCTTCTCCTCCAGTATATGGATCCGGGCCCCAAATTGAGAACGTAGGAACCCATATCTGACCTGTTTCTCTAAATTTTTGCCTCGCTGCTAACCATCCATTCCATAAAGAGAAATTTCTATACCAGCTCGCAAATACAGCATTGCAATCTTCGCCATTTTCACAATTCCCTTCTCCATCCCCTCCATCTTTATCTGTTGTATCATCTGTTGTTGTGGTGGTTGTTCCATTTGTGGAGACATTGCCCCAGGGATTGGGTATTACAACGTGTCCTTGCATGTAAACTGTTCCATCATCATTATTTGCCCATAAAGGTCCTATACTCATAAATCCATCTCTTGCCCTATAAGAATGGGGGTCATCAATATCATTTGGGTCATATCTTGTATCAATAGCTCCGTTATTAGGGTTAATTAATACTGCTTTTGCCATATCTCCATCGTCATCTTCCTCTGCCGCTACATTTCCAAAGTTATCATAAACAAAAACAAGGTTGCCATTAAATCCTCCAGTTTCATTGTATGCAACTGAGAGAATTCTACCTTTTGTATTTAATTCTTATGTAAAATTTTACCTAATTTCATAAATACTATTATTCTCAATTCCATTCTCTTTCCTTATAGCTACTATTCTTTCGCTATCATTAACTTTAAGTTTAAAAATGTTCAATAATCCTTTGATTTTCATTGTATCTTGCTGATCATTTTTAATAATATGAATTTTTTCTTTTCCTATATTGTATATAATAATTATATTTTCATTCTCTAAAAAAATAAGTCCTCCATTATTTATTCTATTATCCAGTTTACATTTTGTTTTTATCGTAAAATTGTCATTTTTGGAATTATATTCATATCTAAGAAGTGTAGAATCTTCCAATAACACAACAAATGTTTCTTTTCCGGTATCAAAGTCAATTGGTTTTTGAGGTAATTCAATCATAAAATAAGAAAGAGTATTAGTTTCAAAACTATCTTTCTTGATAAAAAGTAAGGAATTTAGATCTTCAAACATAACAATCAAATAATCAGATAAATAGCGAATTTTTCTTGCTTCTTTCACATCTTTTAACTCTTTCAATCTTAGATGAAGATTTGAGATTGCTTTTATTTCTCCATTTGCATAAATTGCTCTAATATGTACGGGATATTGATAATTAGAATTTGAAGGAACTAATCTTAATTTTGGTATATAACCTATTTGTTTATCAATGTCATTTCCTGCCTCTAACACAAAAAGATTGTTGTCATCATCTGAACACATCGAGACTGGATATTTAAGAATTGTCTTTGGAAAATAAGAACCAAGTAAGCAAAGATCATATTCTCTCCTCTCTGTATCTCTCCTCTCTGTAGTATAATTTGATATAGAGACATTAAAAATATTTTCAGTGATGTGCTCTAAAAAATAGATTTGATTTCCTATTGTAACTGGATTGCTTAATATTAATTCTTCAGGTAGGTAAGAAAAACCAACAAAATCAAGATGAGAATTTACTGTATTTATTTTACAACCAGAGAAACAAAAGGATATTATTACTAAAACTGATAAGAAAATAGACAAAAACTTTTTAACATTCATTTAAATCCCCCCTTCAGTTTTATGGACAGAAACTTTTGTATAATCTTCTGTAATCTCCTTGGTATGTTCGCGCAAGACTCATGCCAATGCCTCTAAATTCTTCGTAATCTGAACCCCAACAGCTCGGATATATCCACCAATACCAAGCTAAACACCCAGGATGATTATCAATTATGTCAGTGATTTTATCTCGGCATTCCTCAAATTTATCACACATTTCACTCATACTGCAATCTGAATCAAAAACAAGATCTCTAGTTGGATGGCCTGTTTTAGGATCAATATATCTAGCGTGACTTTCCTACTTTCAAGTCTAAATTAAAATATTTTTTATCTTAATAATTACCATCCAATCTTAGTTTAAAGCAAGATATTTTTATCAAATTTTTGTATATACTAACAATTTATTCTAAATTATTTTATTTTATTCTTACTTTATCAATAATTTATTGACATTTTATTTAATTATGTATATACTAATAATATGGCTACTTTACAGAAGAAAAAATGCAGAGGTCATGAGTATTGGTATATAGTACAATCAAAGAGAATAAATGGTAAACCAAAACCAATTGTTTTAGCTTATCTTGGTAAAGCAGAAACATTGCTTGAAAAACTTAAACAGTTAAAAGAGAAGGAGAAGGATTTAAGTTTTGGAAAAGAGGTTTTGCTAAAGAAACTAAAGTCTTTCTCTCATGGGGATACATTAGCTTTATGGAAACTTGTTAATGAAGTAGGTCTTCCATATATCTTTGATAAATATCTTCCATCTCAAAAGAGAGATGGGCTTAAAGTTTCAGAAACTCTAATTTTAGCTTCAATTTACAGAGCTCTTCATATATCAAGTAAGAGAAGTTTTTCAACCTGGAGCAGGGAAACAACTCTACCTGAAATTGCAAACTTTTCTCCTGATAAGCTAACAAGTCAGCACTTCTGGGATCAGATGAATACAGTAACAGAAGAAATGATAGAGAAAATTGAGAAGGATTTAACATTAAACTTAATCAATAAATATAATATTACTCTTGATACTCTATTCTATGATACAACAAACTTCTTTACCTTTATTGATACTTCAAATGAAAGATCCTCCTTAACTAAAAGAGGACATAATAAACAGAAAAGAAATGATCTTCGCCAATTCTCTCTTGCTCTTTTAGTAGAAAAAGAATTCTTTCTCCCACTAAGTTCTAAGGTCTATGATGGTAACATAAATGATAATTCACTTTTTAAGGAGTATCTTCCATACATTTTTAAAAAATTCAGGGAAATAAACTTAGAGCTTGCAGACCTAACAATAGTCTTTGATAAGGGTAACAATTCAAAGAATGCATTTAGTAAAATTGATTGTGGTAAAATTCACTATGTTGCCTCTCTTTCGCCTTCACATCATAAAGACTTAATTTCAATTCCAATTTCCTCTTACTCTAAAATAAACATTAATGGTAAAGAGATTCTTTTCTTTAGAACAAAGAAGGAAATATATGGAAAGATTAGAACAGTTGTTATATACAAAAGCGATAAACTATTTATAGGTCAATTAAGAGGTTTAGAGAAATATATTAAAACTAAAACAGAAGAGCTCTTCGAATTAAAGAAAGATTTATCGGAAAAGATTTTTACTTTACCTACCTGGAAGAAGAAAAAAGAGCAGTTAAAGAAGAAAATTACAAATCTATTGAGAGGAGAATTTCCCAAGCTAATTAGCTTTAATTTAAGAAGAGGTAAGAATGGGAATGTCTTACTCTCTTACGAGGTTAATGATGACTACTACAAATATCTCCTAAATGACTATTTTGGTAAGAGAATCTTAATAACTGACCAGGAAGGATGGAATACAGAAGATATAATATCCGCTTATTGGGGACAAAGTAAAATTGAGAAAGTCTTTAAGCATTTAAAGAATCCATATCACAACTCAGTAAAACCTACTTTTCACTGGACTGATTCTAAGATAAAAGTTCATACCTTTACATGTCTTACTGGTCTTCTTCTTGTTCAACTTTTAAATAAGAAAGTAAGAGAAAAAGAAATTAACTTAAGTATTGATGAGATATTATTAAAGCTTAAAGGAATAAGGAAAGGCAATATTATTTATCTTGACTCAAATGGAAAAAAGATTCGAGTTGAAGAATATCTTGAAGAAATGGATGATGACCAAAAAAGACTATTAGATATTATAAATAATTTTAATTCAGAAAAGGAAGATAAAAATGAGAAAAAAAGAGATTAATTAAAGTTAGTATATACAAAGTTGAAAGCTAAAAACAATGATGTATACTTAACTTGAAGGGCATAAATGAAATTAAAGTGGGAAACTTACGCTAGGACAATCCTCATAATTTTCACCAATTTCTTTGCAAGTTTGCTTACAGGAAATATAACAAGGATCACTGCATGGCTCAGCATCATCTCCTCCATCTTTATCTGTAGTATCATCTGTGGTTGTGGTGGTTGTTGAATCTGTAATATCAGTTGCTCCCCATGGATTTGTTATTGAGAAACCACTTCCTCCTGCATTAAAGATTAAATCATTACCAGTTCCAACCTGTTGAATAGTTATATTATCTCCTTTCTTTCCATTCCAACCAAGTGGAACGTTAATATCATTAGGATTATGTATTTCTATTGGATCTATATATGCATTATTTGGATCACGAATAGCAGCATAATTATTAATTCCGTTTGCATCAGCCCATGCAACCATATTACCAGAGTTATCTGATACCGCAAATAGTTCTCCTGAATAACCTCCAGTCTCGTTATAACTCATTGAGAGTATATTTCCATTTGTATCAGTTGAGTAATCCATAGTTAGGTTCTGTATTCCATTCTCAATTCTTGTAGCTTTATCTATTCCAGTAATACCATAGTAAAAGCTCCACTCTTCAGTTTGAGGGGGTGAGCCCAATTCAGTTATAGTTTTATTGTATCCACTTATTCTGTTCATTCCATCGTAAGAGAACATAATATTGGTTTCGTTACTACCTTCTACTGCAGTAAGTTGTGTTAGTTTTCCTCTTGAATTCCAGCTAAATGATAAACTCTTTCCATCAGGGTAAGTTATATTAGAGAGCCTTCCTTTTGGGTCATCATAAGAGTAATCTTCTGTTCCCTGATTATTTGGATAAGTAACATAATCAATTCTTCCCTTTTCATCATAAGTTATATTGTATGTTCCTGTATCAGAAAAAGAGACTTGTGTTAATCTATCTCCTACGCTTAAATCATAACCGTAAGTAATAGTGCTACCAGAGGAGTATGTAAGACTGCTTAATCTGCTTAATGTATCATAAGAAAAAGAATAATCTTCACTAATTGTTCCATTAGGAATGGTAATGTCAATTGCTTCAGAGGTTAATCTATCATATCCATCAAATGTAGCATCAGCATTGAATAAAGTGTTTCCGTCTTTAGTTAGAGTAATATT
>JBPOJC010000050.1:0-10969 GCA_052034135.1 Caldisericota bacterium
AAGCAAGAGTATTCAATTAGTCTTCAAATATAATGTTAATGGATAAAAATTGTTTGTCAAGGGAACGAAATTTTAGTTATTTTTAGAGAAAAGAAATGGATCCCCGATAAAAGATTTCGGGGATGACGGTTGGCAGACATTCAGGGATGACAAATTACCTCATGGATCCCCAATAGATACACTTGGGGATGACCCATCTCTGCCATCCCGACGGAGTATCTTCCAAGCGACAGAAGGATCTATCGCTCCCCACCGTCTTCCTGAGGGCGCGTATCTGTATTTTGCGACCGAAGGAACTCCTCATCTAAAGTTCGTCAAACACAAATATGAATAAAAAGGAGAAGAAATAACAGACAAGAATGTCTGTTTTACACCAAAATGATTAAAATACTGAGATTCTGAAGGACATATGCAAAATAATGAGAGGAGCACTACAGAAATATCTTTCTTTTACCTATGGTAAAACACTCATTAATGCTAAAAACTTGGGGTTTTAAAGCAGTATGTTTTTACGTAATCGATAATTCAATTAACTGTAGATGCTGTGTTAATTTTCGTTTTAAAGTAATATATATCTTCACGTAATCATATAAAATAAAAATCAAATTATTAGTTGAAAGAAGGTTTTAAAGGTTATATAGTTATTCAGCAGAAAGGAACAACTATTAAATGAAAAAAGACAATATTTGGTTTAGGATCGTTATCGCCGCTTTGATTGTTGTATTTTTAGTTTTGTTTTTCAAAAACTTTACCATTGTTCCTAAGAAAAATGCAAATAGCCAAAAAAATCTAAAAGAAGAGCTAATCTATTCCTATAAAAATTCGTACTATGTGGAGACAATTGTTAACACCTTAGGAGAGGAAGTTAAACCCAAGGAAGAAGAAAAAATCTTATGTGTTCAGTTCTCTGTAAAAAATGCAGGAGAAAAGACAATATTTTATGTGAGTATTGTGGAAGATCCTGCCATAACTACAGAGGAGAATAATGTATATTCGCCAGATCTATCTATTTCTAATGAACCGTTTGGGGATTTAGGAGTTAGTGAAGTCAAAGAAGGTTTTCTCGCTTTTAGAATCCCAAAAGATGAAAAACCAAAAACTTTTAGAATTGGAAATTACTCGGTTGATATAAAGAATTTAGATTAGTTAAAGAGTTTATCCTAAATATAAAAGGTAATGTTTCTCTATTAATAAGCAGAAAATAATCATAAAGGGGATCTAATTTAACTGAATTATAAGTCTTAAGTATTAAGTTAATTTTTCCTTTGTAGTCTTCTACCCCTATATTATCATTGTATTCAGTAAATATTTCTCTACCACCAAGTTCTTTTAGGGAAACTTTTTTAAGGGAGGAGAGATAATATGAAAGACCATCGAGAGTTAAAATTAACGGCTCATTTATATTTATTAGATTAAAAAGCATTTCAAAATAATAGGCGCTAACACCCCCATCTAAATTGCATAATATAAATATTTCTCTTCCTTTAAGGTGCATCTCAAAAAGCAAATTTAAGTACTGCCCCTTTAAAAAGTCGTTAACCGGGATGTAAATACGATTAACGTCAGATAAAAACAGATACTCTTCACATATATCGGAAATTTGTGAAAATGATATAGTTTTAAAGCCTCTACCAAGTTTATAGCAATGGATGTCCTTTGTTTGCGGATTATATAAAACAGTAAAACAGAAGAATTCTAAAGTTCTCCTTAAAGGAACATAAAAAGTGTTATTCTCGATTAATAGGTTTTTGCTTCCTGATTCAGTGTTAAATTGCTTTTCTCCTAATTTATAGTTTATCATGTTATTTTTTGAATTTAATTTTATTTCTTTTTTGTTTGCTCGTAATGCAAGTGAACCATTAGAGTTATCAACAATCTCTTCACAGTTAATTAGCTCTTTTAATATGGATGTACTAATAAAAGTTGTGCTATCAACTGTTTTTACAGATGATACTGGCTGGGGATAGTTATTTACTAAAAGTTTTTTATCTTTGGTTAACATATCAATGCTTAAGGGCGAAAAGGAGCAGGAAGTAAAAGTTGGGAAATCATTTTTCTCATCACTGCATATTATATATGGAGAAAAGTGATAATTTGCAGATTCAAAACTCAAAGTCGAATCAATATAGAATTCGCCACTATTAATTGAAGATACAATATAATCCTTTGAAAAGAACTTAAAAGAATCGTTTTCTTCTATCCAGTAATATTTCGGACTCTTTATGGGCTTGAATATGCCTCCTGTACTCTTTAGTGAAATACCTTTTATGCTTCTCCCCTCTACGAGATTGCATATATTTAAATAAATATCGTGGTTGGAACAATCTTTTAGAAGAAAATCGTAATATCCTATACAATAAGTGCCTATTCTAAAGAGAATAAAATTGTAACCTTCTCTTAGGGAAGCATTTATCGCTTCATTCATCTTTTCAGTGTTTGTAGAATTTGCCTGTAGCCCAATTGCCACCTTGCAACTACTCTTTACCTTTTTATGTACACCTTTGCAGACTGAGGTTATCCAATCATAGACATTATTTCTTTCGTTATGGTAAGCCATAGGAGTTACAAAATCAGAAATTGAGGAAATCATCGAATAGGACTGACCAAAGTGAATCGCAGCATACGGCAGAGAGCTACTCCCTCCCTCGCTAAACTTTGAATCGAAAGCTCCAGAAGAGACAAGAGTGGTTCCAAATTCTTTTCCTTCTTTGTGAACAATATTCGCTATGTAATTAGCATAGTTAAAAATAATCTCTTCCCGTAAGTGCGCCCAATTTAAAACATCTTTGTCTCCCTCATCATATTTATTTAGGATTGTCCGCCAATCCCCCGGAGATACAAAAGTCTTATATGTAAGATCGATAATCTTATCTACATCAATGTTTTTTTCTTTGGCTAATCTTAGCTCTTCTTTTGAAAAACCGTAAAATCCATTAGTGTACCTCATATAATCAAGCTGAACACCTTTAATTTTATACTTTGAAATTGCTTCCTTAATGATAAGAGAAATATAATCCATATAAGCTTTACTTGTTAAATTGACAAGCTTTTTTTCGGGGTGTGGGAGAGGGGTTTTGCTCCCTTTTATTCCAGCCTGATAAGCACAATCTTCAGGATGAGCCTTTATCCAAGCTGGATCTGTATTAATTACAAAGTAGAGATATACATTTATACCCTCTTTGTTTAGAGCATTTATAATATCTCCCATATAATCTTTATTGTATCTAACAAGCAATGCCTTCTTTGATGGAAATGTAGCTGAACCATCAATATCTTTTGCGAGAATAACAACATAGTCAAACCCCGCTCTTTTTAAAGCTACTGCAAAATTGGAGAGAGCTACAGAATCTTTACCAATAAAGGTATCAACATGCATCCATGAGCCATTTCCGAAATTACCCTGAATTGTTTCATTGGCTCTAACTAATGATGCTGGATTATCTTTTAAGAAGAAGAAACTATTTAAAAGAATGCAGAAAATAACACAAATAATCTTTTTAAACATAACTTTAATATATTATGAAGCTCTCATTAAAACAACTTTAAACCCTGAAAACTCTGCCAATATCCATTTTATCAAGGATAAGCAAAACTATTATAGTTACAGCTACCCCCGGGATAATATAAGAAAGATTATAAATTGCATAATAAATAGCAGGATTTACATCCTTTGGGGCAAACATTGCAAAGAAAAGTATCCCCGAGAGGAAGTGGAATGCAAATCTTCCAATACCGCCAATTATGCCACCAAATATTATTTTTAAAGTTTTATTCAACTTTTCCGGCAAAATGACAGGCAATGCAAGAGCACCCCATGCCAAAGGATAATCGAGTAGCCACTGCAAGATATTTACGAAATATGGGTCAGGGATGTATTGCAAGATCCCTGAGATGATAGCAGTGAGTATTGCCGAAGTTTTATCAAGGTAGACATAGGCAAGTAAAATTGGAACCATACTGAGAGATACATTACCACCCTGAGGAAGCTGATAAATCCGAACATAACTTAGAGCAACTGATAATGCAGATAGAATTGCAATTCTCGTAATTGCTTTTAAAGACAACTTAGGCTTCATTTAAGCCCTCCCTTTTATAAAATAAAAAAGTTTATAATTTGTGATAATTTTGCCAACTTTGCAAATATAATGACAGTTTATCGCTCACTTCGTCAGCAAAGAACTAACTTTTTTTAATTTCTTAGTAAATTCACCTGCATCTTTTAAACCACGCTCTATTTTCTGAAGAACGTAAAGATGATATTGAATATCTTCTAATTCACAATCATCTGGCAAACTTTCAAGAAGTTTACGAACTTCTTCTTTTGCTGACTGCATCTTGCTTATCCTCCTATCTTTATTGATTCTATATTCATATTGTTAAAATAGATTTAAGAGCCCCTGGTTCTCATTCAACACCAAAAATTATATTCAAATCAACTTTCCTATCAACAAGCAAGCTGTGGATGATTCTCGAATTAAATTATTATGAGAGTAATAAGTAAATATAAATTTTAGAGGGCTTTATATAAATATCTAACTTTCATCAAGTAACTCATCTTATTTTTAATCTATTTTAACTGATTTTTGAAAAAGATTACAATATAGTGTGTTTGAATGTGAATTGAACGATATCTACCTTGAAAACTTAATTAGTAAACGTTCCCTTCTCAATGCTTTAAATCTATTAGAATTCTCGGAGCTGGTAACATAACAAAAGATGATTTTGTTGTGATTATATGAGGGTTTCATACGGTTTTCTAAAAGTTGTAAAAATTAGTGTTGGTTATGGAAATAGCTAATAAGACCAGACTAAATCTGAATATAACGATTGTAATGTTTAAGCAAAATAGTAAAATACCATATGAAAAATATACATAAAAATAGAGGTTATAGAAAAATGCATTTTAGAATCAGTGTTAATCATTGTTTTAGGAGGTGCAGTAGGAATAGTAACCTTGATGAATAAAGGACTGAGACGGTACGTTATGCTTGTAACCCTGATATAGAAATGTGTTATCAAGACTTAGTCGGCCCTTATACTGATCCTAACGAATGCTTTATGGATTATTTTTTAACCCCACCTCCTACTGAAGAACCTATTTATCCAGAACCTTCTATTTCTTCACCTGTTACTATCATAACTCCACCTATAACTTCTGGCATTTGCGCTATTAATGAATTCTCTCTTAATGGACAAGATAATACTATTCAAGATCCTTTAATTAATGTTTCCAGGGCTCCCGCTAAATTAGTTTTCCAAACTAACTCTGAACTTGACTGTGAGCGTTGCCAATTAACCTGTTCTCCTGATTCTTGCAGTCTAAACCCTGATTTATTAGGAGGGGTTTCTAAACCATTCAATAAACAATACTCTTTCAGACTGCCTAAGGTTACCAGTCCTAATTATTATCTCTATGCTGTAGAATACCGGGGCGCAGGTGGCAATTATGTCTCTCGGAGTATCAACCTTAAAGTCCTGCCTATGTTTAACTGGAGAGAAATCAATCCCGGAAGCTTCTAATTATTGACTCTACGTTTAAGAATCAATAAAATAACGGAGAAGACTCCGCTATTTTAGTTTGACATTTCTTAAATATTTTGTTTTTATTATACTATATTTAGAATTTTGACAATAAAAAAAAGAAGGTTTTAACTTTAAAATGATAAAGAAAGTTTTAACTTTGATTTTTTTGGTATTTTTATGTATTCCTCCAGTGAGGGCTGAAACAAAACCTGTTTACCTTATTCTTTTTGAAAAGGAAGTAAAAATGGATTTGGTTCAGAATCTGATTGACAAGAAACAGAATCAGTTTAATTTTCAAATTAAATCACTAATTGACTTGAAAATTACTAATGAACCCCAAGCTATTACTGAATATTTCAAGGCTATCCCTAATTTAACTTACGTCCTCTTTATGGGTGACTTAAAACCCAGAAAAGAGACCATAGAATTTAAAGAATACGGATTTAAGGCTACTCTTGAAACCGATTTTCTCATTGAAGATCTACCTATAGGTAGATGGCCATTCAATACTCCTGTTCCTACGGTAACAAAAGAAAAGAAAAATGAATTAATATCGAGCGGCATTTTGCCAATTGGGAGATTCAACCAGTATACAGGGACCAGAGACGGAAAAAAATGGAGAATTAAAGGGGATGACATGAGGTTTTATGGTGAGGGCCTAAAAAAGTGTTTCTCTGACAGAAAATTGCCATTTCTTACTCTTTACGAAACAGAAGGGTTAGGTCCTAATGGAGGGACCATAGAAGAACCTGAACCAGATTATCCTTTAGACGAGAGTGTGAAAATCTTTAATAGTAGTGATCTCTCAATTGTGAGCTCAACTGAGAGCTTTCGTATTCCCTACGGAAGCGATGATAAAATCGTTTCATTTAATTATCCTTCCTATCCCCAACGGATAGTGTGGAAGGAAGACGAAGACGGCGATGGTTATATTGACAATAATGAATCTTTAGTTTTTCCCATAGTACCCGTCAATCAAATAGAAAAACAAGACAGAATTGCTTTTATTATGGCTTATCTAGATCCTAAGGATAAATATATTGATACAGTGGCACAAAATTCCATTATAACTATTGCTCCCAAATCATCCGACAGAATAACTCAGTTGACACCAAAGGTTGCTAGTAAATCAGCCCTAATAAGTAACAATTTTTCTTTGTTGTATTGTTTGTTATACCAGTTTCCTAATCTGATTGATTCTTCTATAGGCGAATTTGTTTTTCACTGTCTCCCCTCATTATATGTAGGGATGCCAGAGACAGAGGCAGTCTGTTTGCATAAATATGCCACTCTGGCGTTAGAAATCTACGGCGACCCTTCGGTTTCTATGTCTGATCTAGCAGACCTTCCTCATGCTCAGATAGTTTTTGGTCCGGAATCAGTAGATAAAACTTTGGTTATCAATATGGGAACTAAAGGTAGTTTCGATTTAGTAATCAAGAATAGAGGTCAATTGAACCTCCAGTGGAACGTCAGAGAAACTCCTAATTTTATTAAAACTAATAAAATTAGGGGAACTGTTAAACCAGATCAAGAAACGGTAATTACTCTGACCCGAAAAGAGATAGAGTCCAAAGTAGCTCCCAAAACTCAATCAGGTTTCCTCATCCTTGAAACGAACGACCCGAATTCTAAGGTCGTTAAACTCAAAATTAGAGTAATAATTTAATTTTTCTGGTTCATTAAAGGTCCAGATAAAAGAACATAAAAAGGAATTGGAAAGCAATTTGCTATCTTGTTTTAAATACGTTAATATTAAGTTGCCTTAGCGAGCCAGCGCAATTTTCTAACTATCTTTTGGCGGAAAGAGAGCGATAAGTATTTTAAAAAATTGTTTAGTATTCAGTGTTTATTTTACATTAAAATAACAATGAAACAAAAAGATTTTTCAGAAAATAAAAGAAATTGAAAGATATAAAATTGAGGAAATAACTTTATTTTTAGAATGTTTTCATAAGGCGCAAAGAAAAGAAATTTATCAAGCGCTTTTGGAATCAACAATCAGTAAAATTCCCTTGGCGCATATTAGAAATGATATGGCTCAGCAAGAACTAAAATTTTCATACAAAAATTTTAGTTCTTGTTATTTTATTTCCATGAAGATAGTTTTAATGTATTAACTAAGTGGCGGAGATATTATAAAAACCTATTTTTAGAAATGAATGCGGACAATTTTCTTCCCGAATTAGTGGAAGTGGAAAAAATTGGCAGTTTTTGCGTTGACCTGTCGCATTTTAAAAAGGCAGAACAAAAATTGTCAATTATTTATTTAATTTCCAAAAAAAGTTAACAATATCTCTTTGCCTGCAATCACCTTAACGGTTATTCTTACGAGAAAAACGCAGATTTGCACACTATAAGCAGTTTAAAAGATTTTGATTATCTTAAAATAATTCCTAAATTTTTATTTAGCAAAGTAATCGGTTTGGAATGCAATAATAGTATTGCCCAACAATTAAAATTCAAAAAATATCTTGTTAAGATGATGAATAAACTGCATTAAGTTTATTAGTTATAAATTAACGACTTACGAAGTCGTTAATTTTTGTCTCCTGCTTCAAACGCGAATTTGCCGTTCTTGATGCGAGAAATTTTTTTCAATCACCCTACGCTCTTTGTCGGCCTCTTTTATTTTTTATTAGAAGATGTTTTCTTTTTGGTGAATAAGTGATTTAGCGTTTTGTTTTTGTAGAAAAAGTTGAAAGTTCAATAATAAATAGTAACCTAACAGATTATCCTCTCTTTTTTATTTAGAGGTCTATTATGGCGTATTATATTGAAGGCGCGGATTTAAAACTTTAACAATAAATAATTACTGAGTAACCTAGTAACATGTAAGAATTAGCCGTGTTGTTTACACTTTTTAATTACTCAGAAAGTAATTTTTAGGGACCAGCCGCAGGCAAGCGGGCATAGTTCAAACGAAGCGAAAGCAAGCGAAGTGTGTCCTAAAAATTACTTTCCTCACTCTAAAAACTTAGTTTAAAATTGTAAACAACACTCGGATTTCTTACAAGTAATATTGTTAGTTTGTTGACGATTAGGATTAGATAATAAATCAAACAGCGGGTTGAAGATCCCCGAGAACGGGCTTGATAAATGCTTTTACCACGCTGTTTTTATTTTTTCAGACCCTTCTTAGATGGTTTTTAATAAAGTAATTTGCCTTTTTACTGACAATATGGTAAGCTAAAAGACAACTGATTACATTAGAAACTAAACCTTGATGAATAAAGGACTGAAGCTAATTTGTTTTGTAAAATTAACTCTCTATAATAGAGGTTATAAATGCTATATATTTAATTTTTCTGGAGGAACAAAGTGAAAAAACAACCTTACACTGCATTAATTAGAAAAGGTAAATTAGAATATGTGGCAATATGTTTAGAATTAAATGTTTCAGCAAGAGGAGCAGATCTTGCAGAGACAGAAGGAAATTTAAAAAATGCAATAGAAGCTTATTTGGAAGATGTCAAAGAGCATCCTGAGACAATAATATCCCCTATTTCCACTGATGAACTTATTGAATTTTTAAGAGATACAGAACCAGACTGGCTAAAAGAAGAGACATTTATAAGACCATTAGAAGTTCACGAAATCCCTTCTTATGTATAAAAATCCATCCCTCTCAAGCAAAGAGCTTTGTAAGCTTTTAGAGGATGGAGGAGCAAAATTTGTTAGACAGAGCAAGACAGATCATGCAATATATTCAAAGATTGTAGAAGGTAAGCGTTATCAGCACCTGTACAGATGGGTAAAAAAACTTTAGATCCTGCTTACTGTAAAAGAGTTTTTAAGCAATTGAAGTTTACAGATGAAGAGATCTCTCATCTGTTTGAGTAATGACATTGAGTAGGAATAGTAACCTTGATGAATAAAGGACTAACATTAAAGAGGAGACCCTTCGTCGCTAAAATGAAGCTCCTCAGGGTGACAGGGGTGGTTGGAGCCATCCCCGAATGTCTACAAACTGTCATCCCCGAATGTATTTATCGGGGATCCAGACCTTATTTCTAAACATACTTCTAAACTCTCTGGATTCCCGCTTCTGCGGGAATGACCAAGAAATTCATGGGATGTTGAAAAGGAGATCCTTGGATCGTTTGGAAGATACTCCCTCAGGAGGACTGGGATGGGAGTGACAAAATTGTCATTTTTGCCCCACTTATATATATGGAGGGTTTATTTTTAAACATTTTGCAGGAGGTAGAAACATGGAACTACCCTTAGTATTCTGGATTCCCATTTTCATGGGATGACATAGTAAAACCCTGGATTTCCACGGAAGCAGGAATGACGAAGAAAGTTACGGGAATGACAAGAAAAATCAAGAGAATGACACAGATGAGGGGATCCTTCGGTCGCAAAATACGCTATCCAAGATGACATTAGGAGATATGCCGTTCTGAGCATCAGAGAAGAATAACTTTATTTGACATTTTAAATTTTTCTTCTATATTTTAAGTAAGTATAATAGTTTTTTATAAAGCAGTGACTGAGTCATTCGGGCACTGCTTTTTGTTTAACGGAAAAACAACAAGTCCATAACCTCCATATTTTCCGTTTTTATTTTTTCGAAATTTCTTTTCAATGATACTCCAGTCCTGTTTTGTTTCTTTACCACAAAAATGTCTTCCAATGGGTGATACAATTAAATCTGCGATTTCAAGCCCAGCTATTATTTCATTCTTATTCTTAACTTCAAAGCTATTTATATGTTTTTCTATTTCTGAAATTTTTACATATTCTGTACCCTTATTTTTCATTTCTTCCCATGCTAACCAAAGTTTATCGTCTAAGATTTTGTTTCTTGACTCAGCTATTATTTTACCTACAGGTTCATTTGCTTCCTTTACTTCAAAAATAAATCTTTCAATTAAGAATTTTAAAGATAAAAGATAAGGATCTTTTGCGAATTTACCATATCGAGCTAAATGTTCATTTTTTCTAATAACACAGGCGACAACTTTATAATTAAGGTTTTCCATTAATTTATTGGTCTCATCGTAGAAAAAATTGCGAAATGATTTTTCTTTTAGTTTTCTGAATATTCCTTTCCGCCGGCAAATATCTGCAGTATGCAGAATAAAGTTGTCTATACCAAATAATTTCATTTTATATTCTCTTAACATTGGAATTGCAACATCTGTGTAGTATTTCTCATTAATTATACATCCGCCAAGAATAAATACAGGATATTGTTGGTCGATCTTAGTTAAATTATTATCTCCTGATTCATCCAAAAACATTAAAAGCATCTACAACCATTATCTTTAATGAGTTTTATTGATATCATTTTTATTTAGGAAATTATAAACTCTTTGCCTTTTCGAGGCGATTCTTTACCAATTCACAGACTGCCCAATAGACTTCTTTGCGCTCGTCTTCTGTTAGTTCTAAGGCATCAAAGACAATATCATCAAGAGCTTTACGATCAGGTAAAGGA
>JBPOJC010000073.1:0-4692 GCA_052034135.1 Caldisericota bacterium
AATAAAATTTATCTTTTCTACCTGTTAAAATTTTGTAAGTATATGATTGATGTCCAACATCAAATATTATATCGTCTTTTAGCGGATCAAAACAGATTAAAGCAGCAATTGTAAGTTCAATAGTTCCAAGATTTGACGAGAGATGCCCCCCTGTTTTTGATACAGTACTTATGATTAATTCTCTTATCTCGTCACTTAACTTTTTAAGTTCTTCTTCACTTAATTGTTTTAAAGCCTTATAGTCTTCTATATTTTTTAGAAGCTCTGTATTCATTATTTATTCTTTAATAATGTTAAAAATCTCAATTAATCTATCTGTGTTAAATGGAAGACTCTTTAAAATTGATACTGATTCATTAAGAAAATAATCTATACTTTCTAAACTTTTTTCCTTGCCAAATATTTTTGCGTAATTTGCTTCATTTTCACATGTATCACAATCTTTTATGTCATCAGCTATCTGATAAGCCATGCCAAAATTTTTTCCAGCCATATAAAGGGAATTTATAATTTCTTCATCCGAAGCAGTTAGAATTCCTGAAATAGCTAAAGAAGTTCCAAAAAGAGCCGCAGTTTTATGTTCATGAATATAAAGAATTGTTTTTTCCTCTACACTATTTTTTCGCTGGAAAGCTTCAAATGCCTGCCCTTCAACTAAACCAGATATCCCACTTGCTTCAGAGAGCCTCTGTATTATTTTTATTAGGGTTTCTGGTTCGATGAATTTTTGTGCTTTGGGTGAAGAAAGTAAATAAAATGCATGCGCAAGTAAAGCATCTCCTGAAAGCAAAGCAATATCATCGCCATAAATTTTGTGAGTTGCTGGCTTTCCTCTTCTAATGTCACTATTATCCATTATTGGTAAATCGTCATGAATTAAAGAATAAGTATGGATTAATTCAATTGCGCAAGCAGGAATAATTGCCAATTCGTCGATTTTACCACTTATTGACTCATATGTTGAAAGGAGGAGTATTGGCCTTAAGCGTTTTCCACCAGGAAAGAGACTATAGGAGATTGCAGCATAAAGAATGGAATTTTCTTTAATGCTTGCAAGATACTCATTTAATGAGTTGTTAATTAATTTAATTTTTTCATCTAAATAATTTTTAAGTTCTTCTTTCATCTTATTATCCTAAATCCTTTGAAATTTAGCGAATCATCTTTTAAATCGCTAATATTTATTTCTGTAATTTTTGCCCCAGGAGGACCTTTAGATATATGTTCTATAAATTTATCAAGATTAGAATCTTTTCCTTTTCCAACTACTTCTACGCAACCATCGGGGCAATTCTTTGCATATCCTGAAATGTCATATTTCAAAGCATAGTAATGAATGAAGCTTCTAAATCCTATTCCCTGAACTAACCCTTTAATTATTATTTTCTTTGATTTCTTCATCCTTCTTTTCTACATAATTTTTGTATACTGCACCTAAAATTCCATTTACGAATTTACCAGAATCTTTTTCTCCAAATTTCTTTGAAATTCTCACAATTCTATCAATTACAATTTTTGGTTCAAGGTCTCTTCTGTAGATTAACTCATATATTCCTATTCTTAAAGCTTCTTTATCAAGAGCAGCAATTCTGTCAAAAGTCCAATTCTCAAGAAACCTTTTTATAATTTTATCTATTTCATCTTTTTTCTCAATAATAGCTTTTGCCATTTCAACTGCTTCTTCTCCGATTTCTTCATCTTCGTCTTCGTAGAGTAAATCATTTAGTTCTTCTAATGATTCTTCTCTGAATTCTTTTTCGTAAAGTAGAGTAAGAACTTTTTCTCTTAATTTTTGGTTGAGGAGAGGCGAATCATTAGCCATATTTTATTTCGATACTCTTTCAATGTATTCACCGGTTCTTGTATCGACTTTTATTATGTCACCCTCTTCAATAAATAAAGGGACTTGAACGGTGAAACCAGTTTCAAGAGTAGCAGGCTTACTCCCGCCCTGGGCAGTATCTCCTCTAACTCCGGGCTCTGTTTTTACAACTTTTAGTTCGATACTTGTAGGAAGATCTATTCCTATTGGTTTGTTATTATAGAAGAGCATATCTACTAAACTGTTTTCAATTAAATAATTTGCCTCTTCTTCTTCTATTTCTTCCTCATTTAAGACATTTTGTTCAAAAGTTTCAGTATCCATAAATATATAATCTTTATCAGATTTATAGAGGTATTGCATTTTTTTATGTTCAAGATAAGCATCTTTTAGTTTTTCGTCAGGCCTAAAAGTTCTTTCAGTCGTTACGTTACTTTTTATTCCTCTTATCTTTACTCTTACAAAAGGAGAGCCTTTGCCAGGCTTAATATGCTGAAAAGAAGTTACTATATATAATTCTCCATCAAGTTCAAAAGCTTTGCCGGGACGTAAGTCATTTGCAGTAATCATCAAATTCCTCCATTATATTTTCTTCTTTAATCACAGTAGAATTATAATCAAAACTCTTTAACCGTCAAAGTTTCATTATCTGTTCAGGTTAACTAAGTGTATGATTAACATGTTTGTTTATTTAAAAAATATTGTTTAAAAATTCATCTTTAACAGTCAAAAGATTTGCCTTTTTTATCCCTATATGTATATATTTTTAATTAATGTTATATAAATCGAGGAAGATTTATAAGGAGGTTTCTATAAATGCCTGCAAGTGATAATTTGGATAAAGTTAAAACTCCTGAAAGAAGTCCTGGCTACCTCTATATAATTGTGTTTTTTATTGCTTTAGCTTCACTTCTTTTTGGTTTAAGGAATGGAGGGCAGGAACTTAAGGAGATTTATTCAACTGCTATGACTTTATGTTTATCCTGCATAGGTCTCGGAAGAATTAACTTTGCAATTTTAGGCTGGATTGCTATTTTGTTTGTTGTTTTTATGATTGCTTATGCTTTATTTGGAGGAAGAAATGGCAAAAAAAACAAAATTTAAACTTACTCTTGTTAGGGGAAGAGTCCAACTATTCGCATTTCTTTTTGCAACTGGTGTTTTTTACTTTTTGGCAAATTTAGAACCTTTTAAACTAAAACGTTTTCCGATGCCATGGCTTGTATGCTGGTCCGATCCTCTTGCAGTTGGAGCATGCCCTGCGGGAACTATTCAGCATTTCTTTACTATCGGTGCATTTCCATTCTTTGCTGTTGGTTTTCTTGCTCTTATAGGCGCAATATTTGGAAGAATGAGCTGCGGGTGGCTTTGCCCATTTGGTTATGTACAGGATTTGATTTATAAGATGCGTGATTTTACAAAGTGGATTATAGTTACACTTCTCGCTTTGGTGGTTGTTTATTTATGCTGGACGAGCCCAGTTTTTGCTTCTAAACCACTTAGAAAAATGCTTAAGGCTAAAGAATTTAGTAGTTTTTACCTCTGGATTAGTTTATATATAGTTATATTTGGAGCAGTATTTTCTCCATTTTTTATTAAAAAAATTAAAAAGTTTACAATTGGCAATACGCTTGCAAATTATGGAAGATTTTTTTTCTTTTTAATTCCTTTTCTCTTATTTCCTTTATTTGTTGAAGATCCATCTTTAGGCACGAATGGTCCCTGGTTTTGTAAGCTCTGTCCGTCTGGTTCACTTTTTGCTGCTATTCCTCAATTTCTTATTAACTCTTTTCCGAAAAGTTGGTTTCCACCATTTGGTCTTCCACCAAATTCTCCTTTTGTTCCCTATGGGATGTCTTCTTATCAGGATATAAGGTCAATGGGTCAGGTAATGTTTGGTTTAAAGATTTCAATGTTAATTCTTCTTATATGGGTATTTACTCGTTCCAAGAGAGCATTCTGCAAGTTTGCCTGTCCAATTGGCTTTATTTACTCAGGTTTTAACTATTTTTCAGCTACAAGAGTTGTTATTGATAAAGAGATTTGCAAGGCTGAAAAATGTAATATCTGCTGGAAAATTTGCCCTATGGATGTAAAACTTTACGATAAAGGTTCTACTTCACATTGCATTGGGTGCCTTGAATGTGTTACGAGGTGTCCTCATAAGGCTGCGCAGCTTGTTCGACCATCTTACTTAAACTGGCTGTTTCCAAGAAGAAGTTTTACCATTGCTACCAAAAAGAATGTAGAAGCGAAGGCAAGCTAAAAAGTAAAATAAAAAGATTAGTTTATTAGAGATATAATTAATTAGTATTTCTCGTAAGAAACGATTTCGGAAAGTTTCTTTCTAATTTTTGCTGGTGGAACTGGATTTTTAGGGTATCCTAAGGCGAGTAATGCGACAATAGTTGCACTCTCAGGGATTGAGAGGACTTCCTTTACTTTATCTTCATAGAAGGCACCAATCCAACAGGTTCCAAGATTTAGCTTTACAGCTTGCAGGGTCATATGTGTTAAAGATATGCCGACATCAAGTATGCCACTATCTGAATATTTAAACATTGGAAATGCCATTCCTATGCGACATCCAACAATAATAACTGGAGCTTCTCTTACAAACTCCTGCCTTTTGCAGGCATAATATAAAGCTTCTCTATTATTCTTATCTCTCACCACTATAAATTTCCATGGCTGATAATTACAGGCTGACGGGGCAAGCCTTGCTGCTTCGAGGATTTCATTTAAATCATTTTCGCTTACATCTTTATCGAGATATTCTCTTACACTAAATCTATTTTTAATTTCATCTAATATCATTACTTTAAGCGTCCTCCTTAATGCTAAAGGGTTATTAATTAAATTTTAAAAAG
>JBPOJC010000008.1:0-20838 GCA_052034135.1 Caldisericota bacterium
CTTCTCCTTGTATTTAACATACCACCTTTTGATTACAAAAAAGACAAACTATACTGTAGTATATAACAAAAAATAATTAACTGATTATATCAGGGGAAACATTGGTTAGTTTGGGAAGTTGGGTTAAATTGATCCGTGAAAAGTATGCTTTAGCCTATGATGTAAGAACCTTAGGATTCCATTATATTGATTACTCTCTCTTTATGGTATATCTTGGTATTACCGATGCTTTATGTGTTGAAAAAGCCACTTCTTTAGCTGAAGAGATATTAACTAATATCTCTTCTTATCTAAATGGAGAAGAATTGGAACTTTACAAACTTGCCCATATTGAACAATACTGGATGAATAGTGACCACCTTTTAAACTTCAGTCGCTCTATTCTTTACTATGCTCTTTCAAATACACCTCTTCATCCTGAAGAACTATTAAGAAATATTCAAACTATAACCCTAACTGATATAGAAATCTTTCTTAAAAATTACATTAAACCTTCTAAATTTTCTAAAATTATTATAAGATGAGTTAATCAGTGCATCGCTTTTGGATATTAAATTTACAACTATAATAATGCTAAGTATTTGTTGGCTATGAATAATAAAAATAATTGGACTATAAGGCGATATATTAAACCAAGTGATATTGGCTACCTCGCCTATATTAATGGAATTTACTATGCTCATAAAATCTGGGGGAAGAGAGTTTCGGAAGAGAGATACGATTTAAGTTTGTGAAACTTTTTGGAAGACACCTTTGAGAGCTTTGAAAGATAATTGTGATTGTTTTGAGCAGTGTTAAAATGATTAAAAATAAGATTAGTAAAGGGAGTGATTAGAATGAAACGTGTTGATTGCGACTGTATTTATCAAGATGGCCTGGAGTATGACGCACAAAATAGAGATTTTGTTAGCGACATTCCTTTTTACCTACATCAAATTGAGAAATATGGTGAACCTGTTCTTGAACTGGCGTGTGGGACAGGAAGAATTACTATACCTATTGCTGAACAGGGAATTAAAATAAGTGGGCTGGATATCTCAGAATCAATGCTTTTAGTTGCGAAAGAAAAATCAACAGCAAAAAGAATTAATATAGAATGGTTTAAGGCTGATTGCCGTGATTTTAACTTAGATCGAGAGTTTAATGTAATCTTTTTTCCTTTTAATTCAATTGCACATCTTCATGATTTAGAGGATATAGAGTCATGTTTTTCTTGTGTTAAGAAACATTTAAAAAATAAAGGAAGATTTATTATTGATATTTTTAATCCATCTCTTGATATTTTATTAAGAGATTCTTCTAAGCGATATTCAGTGGCCGAGTATCCTGACCCATACGGAAGAGGAACTGTTACTATTACAGAAACTCCTAATTATGATGCTACTATTCAGGTAAATAGGGTTAAATGGTATTATAAAATTAATAATCATGAAGAGATTGCTAAAGAATTAGGTATAAGGATTTTCTTTCCACAGGAGCTTGATATGCTTCTTCATTACAATGGATTTGCAATCGAATCTAAATTCGGAAACTATGATGAAACACCATTTGTGTCAACATCGCCTAAGCAACTCATAGTTTGCTGCAAGCGTAGAACATAGTTTCTATAAGAATATATTTACTACTTATTTAGCTGAATTTTTTGAAAAAAGAATATGAAAAAGGAGAGTAGCAAGAAATGCCAACGATTTGCTTTTTTGAAATCCCAGCTAATGACATTGAAAAGGTTAGGAAATTCTACAGTGAACTCTTTAACTGGAAGATTGAAAAGGACGAGAGTCAAACAGAATATGAATACTGGATGATTGATACCGCCACTCCAGGTTGCAAGGAAGGAATTAAAGGTGCAATAGAGGAAAGGCAGGATCCACAGCAGCGCATTGTTATTTGGATAAGTGTGCCATCAGTTGAAGAATATTCCGCTAAAATTGAGAAGCTTGGTGGTAAAGTTTTTGTCTCTAAAACTGCTGTAGTTGGTATGGGGTATTATGCATACTGCCTTGATCCAGAAAACAATTATTTTGCCATATGGGAGCCTAATGAAAATGCAAAATAAGATTGAGTTATTGGCAAAAATTATCTTAATAAAATAAATTATCAAAGTTTCGCATTCGCAGTTTTTTTAATATACTTTTATGGATATTAAAAGGATTTAATTGGAGGTTTTATTTTTGTGGATGAAAAGAAAATAGTAGTTAGTGGAGTAAGGCCTACCGGAAGATTGCATCTTGGTAATTATATTGGTACATTGAGAAATTGGGTAAATTTGCAAAATAATTCTCAATATAAATGCTTTTACTTCGTTGCTGACTTACACTCGTTGACAACTTCATATAGAGACCCCAAAGTAGTTGGTGATAGTTTATTAGATATATTTATGGAACTTATGGCTATAGGCATAGACCCCACAAAATCAACACTATTCCTACAATCTGCAATAAAAGAGCATTGTGAGCTTTTTGTACTATTTTCTATGGTAACGCCTGTTAGCTGGCTTGAGAGAAACCCAACAGTTAAAGAAATGATAAGGGATTACGATATAAAAGAGAATGTTAATTTTGGACTTTTAGGTTATCCAGTGCTTCAAGCAGCAGATATAACCCTTTACAAGGGTAATTATGTGCCTATTGGCAAGGATCAACTCCCTCATCTTGAATTAACTCGTGAGATAGTTAGAAGGTTTAATGGTATTTATGGGTATTTCTTCCCTGAACCAGAAGCACTGCTTACAGATATTCCATATCTCCCAGGATTAGATGGAAGAAAGATGAGTAAAAGCATTGGAAATACCATTAGCATAACTGCAAGCGATAATGAAATCTGGGATGTAGTTAAAAATGCTGTAACTGATCCTGCAAGAGTTTTTAAAACTGATAAGGGACACCCCGAAATCTGTAATGTATTTAAGTATTATGAAGTTTTTGATAAAGATAGAGTTTCGGAAATAAAAAAGAATTGCGAAGAAGCAAATATTGGTTGCACTGATTGTAAGAAGATGCTTACACAAGTATTATCAGATATAATTAAACCTATAAGAGAAAGAAAATTAGAAATTGTTGAAAAAGAGAAGAAAGAAGGATTTGTGAAAAATATTATTATTACAGGCACAAAACAAGCTGAACTTGTGGCTAAAGAGACTGTAAATGAAATTATGGATAGATTTCATATGAGGTTGGTTTAGAGGCTATGAGTGAAGTAAGAGTTAGGTTTCCACCCTCTCCAACAGGAAAATTACATATTGGTAATGCAAGGACAGCATTATTTAATTATCTCTTTGCACGGCACAATAAGGGTAAATTTATATTTCGCATAGAAGATACAGACTCCGCTCGCTCTAAAGAAGAGTTTGTAAATGATGAAATAGAAGCTTTAAAATGGCTCGGGATTGATTGGGACGAAGGACCAGATATAGGTGGAGAGTATGGTCCATACAGGCAAAGTGAGAGATTTTCAATATATAAAGAATATGTTGATAAACTACTTGAGATTGGTTCTGCTTATTATTGTTTTTGCTCGCCGGAGATGGTGGAGGAAGACCGTAAATTATCCATTGAAAAAGGGGAAGCCCCTAAATATTCAGGTAGATGCAGAAATCTCTCGTCTGAGGAAGTTAAAAAAAGGTTAACAAATGGCGAAAGTTATTCAATAAGGTTTAAGCTACCAGATGATATAGATTCAGTGCAGATTAATGATTTGATTAGAGGAACTATAAATTTCCCTTTAAAAGGACTCGATGACTTTATAATTGTTAGATCTGATGGTGTTCCCACTTATAACTTTGCAGTTTCCATTGATGATTCGTTAATGAGAATAACTCATATTTTAAGAGGAGAGGATCATCTTTTTGGAAATACTCCAAGGCAGATCCTTATATACAGAGCTTTAGGATTTGATGTCCCTTATTTTGCTCATTTTCCTATGATCTTGGGGACTGATAGAACAAAATTAAGTAAGAGGCATGGAGCATTTGCTGTTACTGATTATAAAGTTTTAGGGTTCTTACATGAGGCTTTAGTTAATTATATGGCTCTATTGGGCTGGTCACCAAAAATGGAGAGAGAATTTTTTACTATTGATGAACTAATAGAAATATTTGATTTATCGGGAGTTGGAGTAAGCCCAGCTATATTTGATTACGAGAAATTGAAGTGGTTTAATTCATATTATATTAGGCAAAAGAGTGGTAAAGAATTATTAAATTACGTAAAGGATGAACTCGAAACAAAGGGTTTATTGAGGTTAAATCCTTCTATTGAAACATATGAAAAAGTTATCGAATTATCAAAAGAACATTTTACCTTACTTACTGATATTGTACCTTATATTGAGAAAATTTATTCTTCATCAGGAGCACAAAAGGAAATGTTAGATTCTCTTAATAAAGAAGAAGTTAAAATTCTTTTCCCTCTTTTTATACAAAAGCTTGAAAATATTAGTGAGTGGGAACCAGAAATAATTCTAAATCTAATTAGAGAAACAGGAAAAGAGTTAAAAATTAAAGGTAAGAACCTATATTTGCCATTTAGAGTAGCTATCACGGGATTAGAAGAAGGTCCCGAAATTTACCTTGTTATTTACCTTCTTGGTAAAGATAAGGTTATATCTATACTTAAAGATGCTTTAGAAAGGCTTTAGGAGGAAAGCCAATGATTATAAAGTTTTATGACACGATGACAGGTAAAAAAGTTGAATTTAAGCCAAGGGAGGAAGGAAATCTATATATTTATGTTTGTGGTTTTACCCCTAATAATTATCCTCATGTGGGGCACGCAAGAACTGCAATTATTTTTGATATTATAAGAAGAGTATTTGCAAAAAATGGATATAATGTTCATTACCTTACCAATTTTACCGATATAGATGATAAGATTATTGCAAAAGCCAATGAAGAGGGCATTTCTCCTGAAGAGGTATCTTCTAAATATATAAATGCTTACCTTAAAGCGATGGAACTTTTAAATGTTTCTCCACCAATAATGTATGCAAGAGTAACAGAAAATATAGATATCATTATTGAGATGATTTCAGGGCTAATTGAGAAGAAGCATGCATACGAATCTAATGGAGATGTATATTTTAGCGTAAGAAGCTTTAAAGAGTATGGAAAACTCTCAAAAAGAAGTATCAAAGAAATGCTTATAGGAGCAAGAGTTGAGCCAGAAGAGGGAAAGAAAGATCCACTTGATTTTGCACTCTGGAAAAAAGCTAAAGAAGGTGAACCATATTGGGATAGCCCCTGGGGGAAAGGTAGGCCTGGCTGGCACATTGAATGCTCTGCAATGTCACTGAAGTATCTTGGTAATAGCTTAGATATTCATGGAGGAGCACAGGATTTAATATTTCCCCATCATGAAAATGAAATTGCACAGTCGGAGGGTTACACTGGAATAAGTCCATTTGCGAGATATTGGATACATACAGGCTGGGTAACCAAGGATAGCGAAAAAATGTCCAAATCAATAGGAAATGTTTTTAGAATTGATGAGATACTAAAAATTGTTTCGCCGAATGTATTGAGGTTTTTCCTAATTTCTACGCTTTATTCTTCCCCTCTTGAATTTCAAATGAGTGCCATTTCGCAGGCGGATAAAACATTTGAAAAAATTGTGATAACAGCAAAAAGACTTAATGAGGCAATCTTAACTTCTCCTAAAGGAGCTATAAATTCTGATATTTTAAAGATATTCAAATGTATTGATGATGATTTTTCCACTTCTTTAACTGACAATTTTAATACACCCTTAGCTATATCTAACCTTATAAATGCCTGCAAAGAAATAAATAAATTGCTTGATAGTGGTGGAGAAAGCTACGATACTCTTTTGCAAATAAGAAATTACTTAAATGATTGGCTGGATACGCTTGGCTTTAAAAATGTTTTGGAAGAAGATTTAAAAATAAAAGAGGATACCTCTATAAAAGACAATTTAATTGGATTAGCAAGGAAGTATGAAATAAAACTTGAGAGTGAAAATATTGAAGAAATCGTTAATAAACTCATAGAACTCAGGAATGAGAAAAGAAGAAACAGGGAATACTCTTTAGCGGACAATATAAGAGACGATTTACTCAAATTAGGCATACAGCTTGAAGATAAGAAAGATTCAACAGTTTATAGATTTGTGAGAGACATTAATGTTAGTGAGCAAAATTCGTGAAATAGAGGAGCTACTTAGCAAAGGGAAAAGTATCAATAAAGTGATAGTTTCCTCTGATAAAAAAATTCCTCAAAAGCTTTATAACCTTATAAAAGCTACTAAAACTCCAATCTATAGAATACCAGATGAAATCTTTAACATTAAATATCAACAAAGCTCTGGTATCGTTGGGATAATGGAGGAAGTGGAATTTTCTGATATCAGAGATTTAATAGTCAAGCCTGAAAATGGATTTTTAAGGCTTCTATTGATCGATGAAGTTGAAGATCCACATAATATTGGTGCTATGATGAGAAGTTGCGCCTGTTTTGGTTTCTCTGGAGTAATTATGACATCGAGAAGAACATCTATTATTGGAGAGGGCGTTATAAAATCATCGGCTGGAGCTGTATTTCGCCAGAAAATTGCTCGTGTTAATAATTTAACGGAAACTATCGAGAAATTAAAGAAGGAAGACATATGGCTTGTTGGGACTGACCCGCACGGAGGAATACCTATCTGGGAAGTCGATTTTAAGAGGAATATAGGGATTGTAATGGGTAACGAAGAAAAAGGTGTAAGAAAAAAAGTCTTAGAGCACTGCGACTATGTAGCGAAAATTCCAATTGTTGAAGGTGAAGACTCACTGAATGTTTCAGTTGCCTTTGGAATAATTGCTTTTGAAGCTTTTAAACGTCAAAACTTTTCTTAATGTCGTTTCTTATTTTTTAATTCTTAAATAAGCAAAACGAGTAAAAAACTTTACTTCTTAAGGGTCTACAACCACCCCGTCACCCTGAGGAGCATCATCACAGCGACAAAGAGTCTCCTCTTTTTACCGCCACATGCACAGTAAAAGCAAATCAAAGATGACTGATAAGCTTTTGAATTAGAAAATAAAGAATTGTAAGCAGCAAAACGTCTCTCCCGGCATATTGAGGGAGCGCCTTTCCAACGACACTAATAAACCTCTCCTTCTGTTGCTCATACCTGTCACTCTGAGGAGCTTCATTTTAGCGAAGAAGGACACCCCCACCCCTGTCACCCTGAGGAGCATCTTTCCAGCGACGAAGGGACTCATCATCTAAAGTTCGTCAAACACAAATATGAATAAAAAGGAGAAGAAAGAACAGACAAGAATGTCTGTTTTACACTGAAAAGATTAAATGAGGAGATTCTTCGCTTCGCTCAGAATGACAGGAGGGGAGCAACGAAGGGTCTCCTCTTTTGTGTCATTCCCATGATTTTTATTGTCATTTACTCGCTTTTTCGTGTCATACCTATGATTATCTTGTCATACCTATGATTTTTCTTGTCATTCACTTGATTTTCTTGTCATTCCCATGAAAATGGGAATCCATTTATTCTTTGTCATTCAGAGCGATTTTTATTGTCATTCCCGCGTTTTTTATTGTCAATCACTTGATTTTTATTGTCATTTACTCGCTTTTTCGTGTCATACCTATGATTTTCTTGTCATTCACTTGTTTTTTTGTTATTCCTATGATTTTTTCTTGTCATTCCCGCGAAAGCGGGAATCCAGAAAACAAAAGAAGTCTGGATCCCCGATAAAGACATTCGGGGATGACAATTGTGTGGAGTTCGGGGGTGACAGTTTGTAGAGATTCGTGAATGACAGTTTGTAAACATTCGGGGGTGACAATTGTGTGGATTTCGAGGATGACAAGTTACATTGATTCCTGATAAATGATTTTGGGAATTTCACTATACCGCAGAATTGCAATATCCTTACAATGTAAGGAGTAACTTAATTATAATCACTTTTTAACGTCTCTTCAGTAAAACATATGCATAAACAGAATTTTTCATAGAGGGTTCAATCGCACTTTGAATTCTTAAAAATCGCGTTATAGCAACAATGAGCCTTATCACAAGCGCCACCACAGAAGCAGCTAAAATAGCTATAATCAAACTTGCAATCATATTCCTGCTTTCCCTCTAAACAATTTTTAGACAATGAAATTTGTGATAATTTTGTAAATGTTCTTCTTTAAATGCTATTATCGCTTTATTAATTTTCTATCTTTATTTAGCTTTTATATTCTTTCAGCTAATTCTTTAATTTTATCTCAAACTGTATCATTCTCCGATAAGAACAATAGGCATATTTAGAGGAAGTTCAATTGAAATATGCTCAATTGAACGATAATTTCTAATTATTATATTTATTTATCCTTGGCATAGTACATAAATCACATTCAACACTAAATCATTTTAGAAATAATTCTTAAAATTTTCATTCTTTTTACCAAGAATTTTTTTTCTCTCCTTTTTGGTTAAAAACAAATATAGACAAATTCACTGTTAATAAGAAATTTTTTACTTTTTATTAACATTTTGTCAAAAAATAACTCATTTTTTCCACTATTTTGGTTAATAAATTGACATTTTACCTATTACACCTAATTTCCAAATCTATATAAAATAATTTATAGTATCAGTTATTCTGAAATGTAAATTTAATTGAAGTTTAATTTTTCATGAATACCATCTACTGAACCTTTATTATTTCTGGGTTAATTCATCTGCAATCATTTCTGCTTGTTTAAGTACAGTCTCAGTAGCTATAGCCTGCATGTCTGGTGGATAGCCATACTGTCTTAATGTTCGTTTCACAATTACCTTTAATTTTGCTCTAACACTTTCTTTTATTGTCCAATCTATTGAGACATTTTCTTTCACCTTTTGATACAGAACAACAGCTAATTCTCGTAATTTTTCCTTTTGCATGAGCTCTCTTGCACTTTTGTTATCTGCAATTGCAGTATAAAATGCGTACTCGTAATCAGATAATCCTAACTCCTCTGGCTCTTTATCCATTTCCTTTATTTCTTTGCTTAATTTAATAAGCTCTTCAATAACTTCAGCTGCTGTAATGGCTTTATTGTGGTATCTGTTTATAGAAGCTTCGAGCATCTCCATAAGTGTTCGGCTCTGCACAAGGTTCTTTTTCGATCTTGACTTTATTTCATCATTCAGAAGCTTTTTTAACACCTCCAAGGCAATGTTCTTGTGCTCCATATTCCGGACTTCTAATAAAAATTCCTCAGAAAGTATGGAAATATCAGGTTTCTTCATTCCGGCAGCATCAAAAATATCTATTACTTTATCAGATACGAGTGCTTGATCTATAACCTGCTTGATTGTAGTTTCTATTTCTTCACTTGTTTTCCCTGTTCCAGTAATGTCAAACTTTACAAGCCTTGCTTTTACTGCTTGATAGAACGCAACTTCATCTTTAACTACCATTGCCTTCTCATGAGGGATTGCTATAGAGAAAGCTTTTGACAAAGCTGTAACTTCATCAATATATCGCTTTTTACCATTTTCAAGACCAAGGATGTGCTCCTCGGAGGAAAGGATAATTGAAAGTTTTGTTGATGTATCGGCTGTAAAATAGGGTTTATAATCAAAACCATGAAACATCTGAGAAACAACTTCCAATTTCTCAAGCATAACTTTGACTGCCTGTTCCTGAAGAACGGCAGGATCACCTCTACCTCCACTTTCTGCATAAAAGGATAAAGCTTCCTTCAAATCTGAAGCTATTCCAAGATAATCCACAATCAAACCACCTGGCTTATCTTTATATACTCTGTTTACTCTTGCTATTGCCTGCATAAGCGTATGACCTCTCATTGGCTTATCAAGGTACATTGTATGCAAACAAGGGACATCAAACCCTGTGAGCCACATATCACAAACAATTACAAGCTTCATTTCATCGTCAGGATTTTTCATTCGAGCCGCAAAAATACGCCTCTGCTCCTTTGTTGTGTGGTGCTTTGACATCTCAGGTCCATCCGACGATGCAGAAGTCATAACAACTTTAATTGCACCTTTTCTGATATCATCACTATGCCATTGCGGTCTTATCCTGATAATTTCACTATACAAGTCAGCAGCGATACGCCTTGACATAGTAACTATCATGCCTTTCCCTTCAAATACCTCCTGGCGCTGCTCAAAATGAGTAACTATATCTAATGCAATTTGTCTTATTCGTTCTTTACTTCCAACAAGTGCTTCAAGTTGTGTCCATTTGGCTTTAGCTTTTTGAGTTTCTGCGAGATCGTCTAATTTCAGTTCTTCATCAAGCTGAGCAACTAACTTTTTACCCTCGTCACTAAGTTCTATTTTTGCTAATCTGCTCTCATAATATATTTTAACTATTGCTCCATCATCCTGTGCCTGCGAAATATCATAGATATCAACATAATTTCCGAAAACAGCAGGTGTATTTCTGTCTTCTTTTTCTATTGGTGTACCCGTGAAACCTATGTAGGTTGCATTAGGTAGAGCATCCCGCATATATTTTGCAAAACCATAAACAGTCTTTTTACCAGTGACTCTGCCATTTTCATCTATCTCATCTACTGTTTTTGCTTTGAAGCCATATTGGGTACGGTGCGCTTCGTCAACAATTACAATAATATTTTTTCGTTCTGATAGCGTTGGGTAAACATTACCTTCTTCAGGCTGAAACTTTTGTATTGTCGTAAACACCACACCACCTGATGCAACATTCAGTAGTTCTTTTAGATGTTCTCTGTCTTGAGCCTGAACAGGATCCTGCCGTAAAAGTTGTTTTGAAGCTGCGAAAGTATCATACAACTGATCATCAAGGTCATTTCTATCAGTAATTACAAGTATTGTAGGATTGTCTAATGTCAAAATAATCTTACCTGCGAAAAACACCATTGAAAGCGATTTACCACTTCCTTGAGTATGCCAAATAACTCCTCCTTTGCGGTCTCCTAATGGCTGAGTATTTACGCTGTTTAGTCCAAAATTTTCAGGAGATTCCTTCGCCCTCTGGCTGTTGTATTCTTTCTCTATAAAGTAACCTGATGCCCTGAGAGCTGATTCCACGGCTTTATTTACAGCAAAATATTGATGGTAATAAGCAAGCTTCTTGACTGTTTGAATTGATGTGATGCCAGTCTCTTTATCCTCTCTTCGGGATTTATCAAATACAATAAAGTGACGGATAATATCAAGCAAAGTTTTCCTGTTGAGCATTCCTTTAATAAGCGTCTCCAATTGACTAATAAGATAGGACTCATCCTTTTTACCATCGATCGACTTCCATGCCATAAAATGAGTGTAATCATACGATATTGATCCAGCTTTTGCTTCCAAGCCATCTGAGATTACAATGAAACCATTATAATGAAATAGATTAGAAATCATTTCTTTATATGTCTGAGTCTGCCTAAAGGCAGAGTGAATAGTTGCTTGCTCATCTGCAGGATTTTTCAATTCTATAACAACCAGAGGGATTCCATTAACAAAGAGAATAAGATCGGGCCGCTTATTTATATTATTCTGAACTATCGTAAACTGATTGACAACAAGGAATTCGTTATCCTCGAGGTTAGTAAAATCGATGAGCCACACAAGATCGCCCCTTTCAACACCATCTTTCTGATAAGTTACCTTTATTCCCTCGGTCAACATTCTGTGGAAGGCTTCATTATTAGCAATAAGTTCTGGAAAATTAAGTCGCTGAATTTGCTTGATCGCATCTTCCCTCGCCTCGGATGGAATTGTAGGATTAATTGCTTCAACAGCTTTCCGCAAGCGGTCGAGCAGTAGAACATCTTCAAAAGATTTCCTTTCAGCTTTCTCTCCATCAGGTGCTATATCAGGTCCAGCCATGTATTCATAGCCCAAACCCTCAAGCAACTCTATAGCAAATTCTTCAACCGAAGATTCAGTGATGCGAGTCAACGCTCTATCTCCCTAAATGCTTCAAGCTCATTTAAATATGCATCATTATCTACATAGAATAATATTTCACTTGCAGAATAAGAATAATCACCTATTGCAAATTCACCAAAAATATCATCCAAATAATCATTGAAATCAGGGTTATTATCAAAATAATATTTCTTTTTGGATATTTTGGTACGACTCTCGCTCTCAAATAATCTAATAAGAAACATAGCTATAGCCTCTGTTGTATCTATAATAAGATCTCTTGTCATTTCGTCAATTTTGCTATTCCGTTCTTTTAATTCTTCTATTGTTCCGCCATGAGAAGTTCTTCCTATTTCATTCCTAAGATTTCCAATTTGTTGACCGATAGTTGCCAATGCCCTAGAAATCTGAACAACTGGTTCTGAATTTGAATACCCCATTACTGTAAAAGCTTTTTTTAATACTTTGTTGATGCTTAAATTATTTTCAATTGCGTTATCTTTTGATTTACATATTTCTTTACAAATTGTCTCAAGTAGTGATTTTGCATTTTCTATTGCAATACTAACATCAGATTCAATATATGCGTCTATCCTCTGAATGTAATCTTTTAATCCTGACCATCGTCCATACTGTTCAATTAACTGGCTTAATTTCTCCATAAACTAATTTACCTTACTTACCCTTATATTTCTACCCTCACTTCGCCACTCATAAGTTTTGGCAGAAGAGTGTCTCGAAGATTCTCAAGGGTACGGATTTGAACTTGATTAAAAGAAATTTTGATGAAAAATGGTTTTACTATTTCATTGAATCTTAACAATGTTGTATCATCCGGTTTTGGTATCATTATTTGATTTAAACTGTCGTTATTAATATCCGGTTGAACTGTTCCGCTAACAAAACTGTCTCTTATCTCTTGAAATTCTGTACTCATTATATAACACCAAACGTAATAGTGACTCAATGCGGTTGTTTTTAGTCCTGTAAATCCTGTCGATAAAATTAAATTATGTAAATTTTGAGAATAATCAGTAAACATTAATAATTTTCTTACGCCTCCTTTTTTAGCAAACCAAACCGAATTAACAACTGGTTCCATATTTGCTCTTGAAGGTCTATTTTCAAAAGTTATAGATGTTTCACCTTTAACTTCAGTATTATCTACATCTCCCGTTGCTAAATAAGTCTTTTCTCCCTCAAAATAATTTATTCCACTTGATATGATTGTAGCTAAATTACTGTTACCTAGTGGCACTTCTTCCCAGCTATCGTCAACTTCTTCTATAAACCACTGACGGAAAATTGTTTCTGCCAGCTGCTCTAATGTATGGTTTTCGTTATGAAGCAAGTCTATCTTGTCATCAAGACTTCCAAGCACAGAAGCAATAGCCCTCTGCTCAGATAAAGGAGGAAGAAGAACATCGACATTTTCTAAATCACTTTTATTTATCGAGCCAAAAACAGTTCCACTTTCAGAAATAAGAACTTTATCCTTAATAAAATGTAATAAATAAAACAAAAAGATATTATCTCCTGATTTTGAACTTAGTGATGATAGACCACGGCCTATACAAATTTGTTGATTTGCAATATTTATTTCACCTACTGGTGCTCTTACACTGAACAAAATATCTCCTTTATTTGCAATTTTCTTAGGGTTAGTGCAATATGTACTGATCGTCGGAAATCGTTTTCCAAATGTCCTATTACCTTGCAAAAATGGAATTCCATTGCCTAAATTATTATAAAATTTTGATTTTGGAGATTGTCCCATGTTAACTTGAGCATAATCTCCAAGTTTACATTCTCTCCAACCTTCTGGTATCTTATCAGTCATTGGGAAAATTCCTCTTTAGTGTTTTTGTACTGCTTTGCCCATCTTGTTGCCATGATACACACTTCCCGTTTTGACTAACAAACCAACACAATTTAGCTTCTTCAATCTTACGGTGGAAATAGATCCATAAGCCAAACTGATAATGGTAATCAGGACTTTCAACATATGTTTTTATTTTACTCTTATCATGCTCATTTATTTCGTAGTTAGTAGAGTTTTTAGTCCTCACTCTCTTAGCCTCGATTACAACTAAATTATATTGAGTGTTTCTCAGATGTATGATTACATCCGAATACGATGTATCTTGATTAGGGAGATCCTCGGGCACGTCTTCCCCTCTTCGATTATATTCGCAATCGACATTCCACTCTGGAAATCGGAACTGAATATATTCTGCAAATTTATGAGTAATTGACCCTTCATTAGCAGTATTTGTTATAAGAAAGTGCTCATTTTTGTAAAGCCATATTAACACTTGCTTAATCTTGTCGTTTAATTCTTCAAAGCTCGATATCAAAACAGTACTCACAGTCACTACCCCTTTTTTCACTCGTTAACAGTTTACACAAAATCTCTGGTTTATTGTGCAGTTCTTGTAAGGTATGCACAACACCTATGCACTTATCAACAGGTATGCACAAATTTCTCATTTTTTATGCACCCCCTATTCTTAAACAACATTTTTCAGTTTCTCTCTTTAAGCTTTGATAGCATATCCACTGCGCCGATATCCATTTTTGAGAATGCAAACCACTTTTTTCCAAGATCTTTTAGAGAGGCGCCAAAATGATAGAGATCGGCTTCGTCTAAAATGATAAAACGGTCATGAGCACTTTGAAAATCCCTAAGTTCAACAAGTGGGTACTGCTCGTTACATTTTTGCACATCTTGAATTAGTGCTTTAGACGGATTCTTTGTATATAGGACAACTTTTACATCTTTTTTTCGCTTAGTAAGAAGTGTTAACACGCTATCGTCAAGGTAATTATCTATAATAATTATTGATTTTTCAGCGCTTTTAAAAAGATCAGAAACGAAAATATGGGCATCAAATATCTGCCCATCATAGAATATGCCCTGCTTTGGCTGAATTTCCCTTGACTCTAAAACCTTGATTACCTTGTCTATCTTTTGGTCAGTTTCAAGCTGCTTAAGTTCCAACGTGTCAAGCCGTTGGAAGACCTGTGCATTTGCCAGTATGAACCTGCGCATAGCAACAAACGCATCTATTATTTTTACGCTCATTTCTACAGCTGTGTCCGTCTTTAATACGGCAGAAAGCATGGCTACACCTTGCTCTGTGAATGCATAGGGCAGGTATTTTCGATGTTTCCCCTGTCTACTTTCTAAGGTCACATTTTGTGATGTTAAAGCATCATCTTTTTCTAAGATCACAATTTGTGATCTTAGAAGCTCATATTCATTTGGAGTAAGTTTGAAGCAAAACCTCTCCGGGAACCTGCCCTTGTTTCTTTTAACTGCTTGATTCAACGCTCTGGTTTCAACATTGTAGAGAAAAGCAAGATCTTCGTCAAGCATCACATAAAAGCCCCGAATGGAGTATATTCTGCTTTGAATGTTTTCGATACTTAATAATTCATTATCACTCACTTGGTTTTACCTTCTTAAGATTTTCAAGGATAAGGGCATTCAGTCTTTCCTCTTCCTTAAATTCTTCCTCTAACTCTGCCTTGAGCGTCGTGAAGCGTTCTTTAAAATCGAAATCGTCCTCATCATCAGGTAGTCCAACATAACGACCAGGTGTGAGTACATAATCTAATTCCTTGACTCGCTCTATCGATGCGGAGTTGCAAAAACCCTTTATATCTTCGTAATTTCCATTAGGATTGCGCCAGTTGTGATAAGTGGATGCGATCTTTTCTATATCCTCCTTAGAGAATTCACGGGTCCTACGGTTAATAAGATGCCCTAAATTACGCGCGTCGATAAAGAGAATATCATCTTTTCTGTTCCGATACTTACCATCTGTCTTATTTCTACTAATGAACCAAAGGCAAGCAGGTATTTGAGTGTTTAAAAAGAGTTTTGGAGGCAAATTGACGATGCAGTCAACTAAACGTGCCTCTATAATTTGTTTTCTGATTTCGCCTTCTCCAGAGGTTTTTGATGTAAGCGATCCTTTTGCCAAAACAAAACCCGCAATTCCGCTTGGAGCAAGATGATATATAAAGTGTTGCACCCAGGCATAGTTTGCATTACCCACAGGAGGCACACCATACTTCCACCTTCCATCAGTTCTAAGTAGTTCTCCGCTCCAATCGCTGTCGTTAAAAGGTGGGTTGGCAATTACATAATCGGCTTTAAGGTCTTTATGTGAGTCATTCAAAAAAGAACCCTCGTTGTTCCACTTAACTTGTGAGCTGTCTATACCTCTTATTGCAAGATTCATTTTGCAAAGTCGCCATGTTGTAAGGTTGCTCTCCTGACCATATATAGAGATATCATTTACTTTGCCTTGATGGTTAGCAACAAATTTCTCAGAATGGACGAACATACCACCAGAACCACAGCACGGGTCAAAAACTCTGCCATTATATGGCTCCAACATTTCTACCAACAACTCAACAACACTTCGTGGAGTGTAGAATTGCCCTCCCTTCTTTCCTTCGGCTAAAGCGAATTGTCCAAGAAAATATTCAAACACATATCCTAACATGTCTCCGCTTTTAGCCCTTGTTTCACCAAGTGCGATATTTCCAATAAGGTCTATAAGCCCACCAATGCTTGTTGGATCAAGATTGCCAAGTGAATAGACCTTTGGCAGCACTCCCTTCAAAGATGGATTCTCTTTTTCTATTGCTTCCATAGCATTATCAACAAATTTACCTATATCAGGTTGCTTTGCCTTTGATTGAAGGTAGGCCCACCGTGCTTCAGGAGGAACAAAAAACACATTCTCAGCTTTATATTCATCTCTGTCTTCTGGATCTGCTCCTGCATAGTCCCCTGTACCATTCTTTAACTTCTCATGTAACTCCTCAAAAGAATCAGAAATATATTTAAGAAAAATTAGACCAAGTACTACATGCTTGTATTCAGCAGCATCAATGTTCTTTCTGAGCTTATCAGCAGATGCCCAGAGTCGTTTCTCAATAGGTTCTTCTTGTGCTTTGTTATTTTTTCTTACCATTTGTTTCATCTCCATCTGTCCCATATGAAGCTAAGTAAAAGGAATAATATAATTGTATTTACATTCTTATCTCTGTAAAGGAAAGATTTTGAATTAAATATAATTTGTATACATAATTCTTTTAAAAAATGAAATTCTATTATCCTATCATCTATTTTATTATCTTTTGAGAGTTTTCAAAATATTCTCTTTATTTATACTATATATAATTTTGATTGCATTGATTGCTCTTGTCTATTCATATATTGCATTAATTGATTGAATAAATTACTATTTAGTAAAAACTTAAAGAAAGACTGGTAAGAGGATGTATAAAAAGATATTACGAGCTTTTATTGTTCTTCTTATTTACATCTTTATAACTTTTGGTTTTATTGGATGTACAAAGAAAAATCTACCCGTTTCAGAGAAAGAGATTCCTCCCTCTCGGCAATCACAAAGTATTGAAAATCCTGATGCTAAACCGGAAGAAGAAATATTAGAACCAGCTGAAGAAATAATAGAACCTAAAGAAAATAATAAAGTACCAGAACAACCTATTCCTGAATCAAAGAATTATCTAAGCGAATTAAGTAATGAGAAGCTTGGATGGGGACTTGTACCAAAAACTGACGGTTCATTACCAGACATACCAGATAATTGGAAAATGTTATTAAGTAAATATGATGGCTACTATCATGGTAATACTTCTTTTAAGGAAGTATATCTAACTTTTGATGAAGGCTATGAGAATGGTTATACTCCCCAAATACTAGATATATTAAAAGAGAATAATGTTAAAGCTGCATTTTTTATCACAGGTTATTACCTCGATAAAAATGAATCTCTTGTGAAAAGAATGCTTAATGAAGGACACATTGTTGGTGACCACACAGTTAATCATCCAAGTATGCCTTCATTAAGTGTAGACAAAATGAAAACTGAAATATTGGAACTTTCCAATAAATACGAAAATATAACTGGAAGAAAAATGAGTTACTTTAGACCTCCTATGGGTGAATTCAGTGAGAGAAGCTTAGCTTTAACTCAAAACCTTGGATTTAAATCAATTTTTTGGAGTATTGCCCTTCGTGATTGGGAGCCCTTGCCAGGAGGAGCAGAAGAAAGCTATAATACAGTTATAAGCAGACTTCATAATGGTGCTATAATACTCCTTCATGCAGTTTCAAAAGACGATACTTTAGCTCTCCCAGAAATAATAGCAACTATTAAGGAAAAGGGTTACGAATTTAAAAGTTTGGACGAGTTGGTTCAATAAAAGTTTAATTTCATCTTCTTTATACATAAATATAAGTCAAATTAATTTATTATTTTTTTCTTACTGGAAATATAATTACAAAAAATGACAATTAGCCTTTCTATATATAGGAAAAAAATTATTAATTCTGCTACTACAAATATTAAAAAAATTTTTATTTCTCTTCTAAATACATTCAGAAAAAATGAACAGACAAGAATGTCTGTTTTACACTGAAAAGATTAAATGAGGAGATTCTTCAAGTGCAAAATACGCATTTTCAGAATGTCTGCGTGGTGAGAAGTAGATTTCTCAGGACATGTGCAAAAGGACGCGCTTCGGAATGACAGTGTGGGGTGTGTATTCTTCAGTACAACTGCAAAATACCGAACTTTCGCAATGATGGTACGGGCGTGTCATTCCCGTGATTTTTCTTGTCATTCTTAGCGATTGCGGGAATTCAGAAATGCAAGCAAGAAATATGGATCCCCGATAAATACATTCGGGGATGACAGTTTGTAGAGATTCAGGGATGACAATTGTGTGGATTTCGAGGATGACAAGTTGAAGACATTCGAGGATGACAGTTTTAAATAATAATTATTTGAATGGTGGTATATCAACGGGTAATCCCACTCTCATAAAGAATCTCGCAAAAGCTTGAGATAAATGTTCTCTATATGGTGACAATAAGCGGAGCCTATCGCTTTTCTCTTGAACAAATTCTACAAGAAAATCGAAATTTACACTAAAAACATCGCGGAAATCAACAATTAAATACTCTGATTTAAATCCATTTATTTCGCATTTATTGAGAAGATGATAACCAGGTAAATATCCTTTTCGTAGCGATTCTTTCATTGTTAAATCTTTATAAGATGGATTTTTATTTTCAAATTCACTTAATTGCCAAATGGGGCAAACAAGGACTAATTCAAGTTTCTTTTGAATGAGATCGCAGGATTGGCTCATAATTATTACATCATATTCAATAATATCAGCTTCAAACTCATCTTTTATTATAAGCGGTGGAAGTACAAGCGGACAAGAATATATAATATCTCCCTGGAAAAGGTCTTTTCCAGTTACAATTTCGTACCATGGATATTCTTTCATAGTAATCACCTAATCATATAACTAAGATTCATCAGTCTGAACTATTCTTGGTTCTCCTCTTTTCACTTCTTTCACACGTACTCGAATTTTATATCTATTTTTAGGTGACATTCTTACAATGAAATCATGCTCTACCATATTTATCGCAATATCTTCTTCAGATATTATATCTTGATCTATTCCCGTTATTAAACTAATTTTAGATGTTTCATTTTTTGCTTCAAGAATAATTTTTTTAGTTGAAGATGTATTAATTTGGAATAAAGAGGACAAATTGTAATATAATGGCGATTTACGTCGTTTTTGCTTAAAAATGGATGAAAATGAATCTTCTTGTATAATTTGTGTATCGATTTCCTTTAAACTCGTACTTTGGCTAAAAGAACTATGAATTTGATAATCTTGGTTTGTAAAATCTTGGGATAACTCGTACATCACTCAAACCTCCCTAATAAATCTCCTTCTATCATTTTAAAGAACCAATCGTCTGCTAATTCATGTGCTTCAATTCCCCAATTGATAATTTGGTCTTTAACTTTGGGTACATCGCCATTAATTGATTGAACTTGTGTTTCCCATATTAGAGCATCTATATCTTTTTCTTTTTTCCCACTCACGAATCTCAAATGTGCAGATCCTTTTGGTTTTGTAGAAGGAAATGAAAATCTTAAATCAAAGCCCAAAGGTGAATTACTAACACCAGTACTTTCAAAGAGTTTTTCATTTATATCTATATTCAACTTCAATTTTTCTTTCAAAAAAGAAAATACATCCTCTTTTTTATAATCAAACTCTATAGCATCAATATACCTCAATAATAACCAATTAATTCTTAAATTATTTTCAGCATCAGGGTATGATTCGAAAAGTACATCAACCAAATGATTAACTCTTTCTTTAAAATCCTCCCATACATACCCTTCAGTATCATTCAAAGTAATGATCCCAGGACCTATCTGAATAAGCGGCCATTTTTCATTATCTATTCTAAACCTATGTTGTACTATGTATCCTGCAATTTCATCAGGCATATTTGCTGTTGGTAATTGTTCATGGATAGGGTATTTATCTTTTATTCTATCATATATTCTACCAATTAATATTTTATAATGCGAATCTAACTTCATGCCCATAGCTGGTTCTTGAAGCTCCCAACGCATTTCAAAAATTGCTTCTACGAGAGGTTTATTCTTCAATATTTTTCTTTCCATTTTAATGCCTCCATTTTATTGGATGTGACATTTAAGATAACTCCTTTATATAGAAACTTCTTTCTACTGCTTTAAAAAGTTCACTTATTTTTATTCTTGCTTTTGCTTACTTTTGCATATCTTATTTCAATAAATCTGTATAAAAAAGCATAATAGAATTTGATACTTTATCCTTTTCTCGCACATTTTTACTTTCTTATTATGCGTAAATACATTTCTAAGACTATTTTACAATTTTAATAAGAATTTCAAATATTATGGGCTTTATTTTAAGAGATCTTCTGCTTTTTGTTTATGAAATAATAGTGGCGATAATGGACCTACAAATCATTTATTCTTTGTCATTCCCATGAAAATGGGAATCCAGAAGCATTTTTACATTCTCATGTAAATTTGAATTCAGAAAGCAAAAAGAAACACTG
>JBPOJC010000099.1:0-16320 GCA_052034135.1 Caldisericota bacterium
AGAATCAACCCATATATAACCATCTGGTTTTACTGATGGTTTAATCTGTAAGTAATATTTTGAGTGATATTTATTATCATTTTTGTTAAATACATAAAAAGATAAATCCCCCCACTCCATTGCACCAGTTTCATTGTTAGCAGGACAATTTAATGTTAAATTTGATCCTGTAGCAAATGAACAATCTGCATAAAGGATATAATATTTTTCTGTTTTAATCTCATGCCTTTTTTTAATCCAATCCCAGCTTCTTACAGTATACATAGTTCCATTCTCATTGTTTGCAGGAGAAATATTTTGAGGGTCATGAACTATTATTTCGCTACCACCACCTGTATAACCTAAAACAAGTACTACATGCGTACCCCAGTTTAAAATAACAGGGTGCCCCATATCAAGCTCAGAAAGGATTCTCCATTTAAGGTGAGGTATGCCAAAGTATGGAATATGTATAACAGAGCAACCCAACTTATCACTTAGAAAATCTCTTAAGGTCCATGCATATTTATAAATTTGGTATGGGTTTTCCCCTTTAAAAGGATTTGAGCCTAAACCAAAATCTGAATCTTTTACATCAAGTTCTTTAAGAATCTCAAAAAGCTCAACATCTTTATTACCCTTTTTAAGTAGCATTTGAGCGCAAGTTGATGCACATGAACCACCAATCTGTTCATAATAGGGCATTCTTATTATCTTCTCGCTGCTCTTTGGAGTATAATATGGAACCCAACCAATATACGCTGATAATTTATCTTTTAAACCTAAAGCTACAGAAGAGGAATTTAAGGATGAATTTAATTTTGAGGAGGAATTTGATTCGGGGGACAATTTAGAGGAGGAATTTGACTTAGAAGAAGGGGGGTTTTTCTTTGTTTGAGTGGATGCTAAAGGATTTATCTTTACTGTTATAACGCCACTACTTGAAGCATAACTATATTTTAGATCAATCTTTTCATCATCCTCGAAATCATATCCAAATACATTTAATTCTTCATTCTTTAAATCTTTCTTTCCAGTTACACTTAAGGTTATTTCTCCTTTAAGGTCTTTTAATCCAGTTAACTCAAACCCTAATGTATCAAGACATGAAAAAGAAGGATTTATTATTGATTTTAAAGTTACTTTTGTATTTTTTGAGAATGCATTCTTAGGAACGGAAAGTTTTGTTCCATCAGAAAGAGTAAGTTCACCACCAGAAGAGGTAAATACTTTTTCACCACTTGAGGATAATTTATCTATAACCTGAGGAGCCTTCTCTTCATAAGTTATAGTTATTGTTTTTGTTTTATCATTCCAATCTACAGTGCACCCTAACTCTTCTGTTACAAATCTTATAGGGAGCATAGTTCTTCCATTTATAATTTGAGGTGCTACATCAAGTTCTGCTATTAACCCATCAACTTTAGCTATTGTTTTATCTATCCAGAGTTCTATTGTTTTATTCTTAAATTTAATAGTTACCTTTTTTGTATTGTTATCCCAATCAATTGTTCCTCCTAATTCTTCTATTATTGCTCTTATTGGAACAAGAGTTCTACCTTTTATGATAACTGGTACTGTTCCTCTACCTGGGTCTATCTCTTTCTTTACTCCATTAACTGTCATATATTTATTATTAATCTGGAGGATAATTATGATTTTACTTTCCTTTGCAAGACAGGTATTGTTGAGATCTTTATCATATGAATTAATATTAAATAATTTATTGGTAGGAGAATATGTTGGAATAATGCCTGGAATTAATAAAAAAATAATTAATATTACTGAGAGTAAATGTAAAAATCTTTTCTTCATTGCTAAACCCTCCTTCAAAAATAAAAAATAATAATTAATTTTTTATTCATTATATTAACCTAAAATCTTTAGAAAATCTATATAATTTAAGAAATATTAATGATTTTTCAATGCAATCTAATTTTTTCAACTTTTTAGTATAAAAACTGGAAATTCTGTTTCGTTTTTATTAATAGACTCTTATTAGACTTTATCAATAAAAATACATTGCTAAGTTTAATAATAACTTGTAAGTTTTTTTACAAAGTCTTCAATAAGATTTAAATTACTAACTTTTTCTTCTCTTCTATTGTAAGCGTTCAAATTTCTTATTTTTCAAAATTATTCCTTTGATTATGTTCAGAAAAAAATTTCCCGTCATCTTCTTTCGAACTTTAAATTTTCATATAACAGTCTATTTTTCTACTTTTCCAAAAATATCATAAATTTATTAATTCTAATAGAGGAATGCATATTAGAGCTTTTAACAAATTTACAAGGTTAATGTTAATGAAATTTACCATTATCCGATGACATTATTTTTTCAGGTAGATGAAAATCGGAAAAAGTAATTATCAATTTGTTATCCATTTTTATTGATGTAATAGTAAAATAATAATATTTTTCTTCTTCTGGTAATAATACAAGATAGCCATCTAAGAATTTTAATTTCTTAAGAAAATTATTATTTACTTTATAGGACTGCTGTTGCTCATTTTTATTATTGATCAATGTCTTAAAGAACGAATCTTCGCGTTTACTTTTTAAAATTTTAAATTTTAATCTTTCATCGTTGTAAATTACACAATTATTTAATACTTTAAGATAATCATCAATATCAAATTTTGGATCACCTACTTTGTGAAAATCCATAAAAAGAGTTTCTTGTGGTAGAGCAGATGGTGTGTTAAAGATTTTATCACTGCAAATAATCAAGCTGCGACTTAAAAAATCTTTTAAAACTGTTTCAAACTCTTTTTCTACATTAAAATTATCCTTATTATCAAGTGAGAACTCGAAAGTTAAAACAGGATTCCAGTAGTTAAGGAATTTTGGGAAAGAATCCTCTCCATAATATTGCATTAGAAGTCTATCATATACGTTTAGTTCACTAAAAAGAGAAAAAACATTTTTATTTTTTATTTTATCAGAAACAATAAAAACATTTCCAATTAAAATCAGCAATAAAAGAATAAATGAAATAATTTTGTAAACCTTGTCATTCTTAATCACCTATAAACCTCCTTTTGATATTTTACTTATAGTTACATTTAAAGCCAAGAAATTCTATTCCATTTATTTCATACAATCCTATAGAAAGCCATTTGTTGGGATTAGCAGGAAGAGTTTCTCCGCAGCATTTTTTTAATTTATTTTCAATTTTATCCACACCTGAGTCATTTAGTCCCCAATCTTCCTTAAAATTCTCCCTTTCTTTCTTTGATAATTTACCTTTCCAACACATACAATCATAACCAATACTTGCTACCGCTTTTTCCTCGGCTGCATAAGTTTTTGAAGTTGTGCTTGAGTTGCATGAGTCTGAATCACAATCTCTTTCGCTATCCCCTCCACCTCTAGCATTTGTATCCGTAGTGGTTGTGGTAGTTGTTCCATTTGTGGAGACATTTCCCCATGGGATTGGGTATAAGAGGTGTCCTTGCATATAAACTGTTCCATCATCATTATTTGCCCATAAAGGTCCTATACTCATAAATCCATCTCTTACCCTATAGGTGAATGGGTCATCAATATCATCTGGGTTATATCTTGTATCAATTGCACTATTATTAGGGTTAATTAGTATTGCTTTTGCTGGATTACCATCATCTTTTAGTAAATCTAACATATTACCATAATTATCATAAACATAAGTAAGGTTCCCATTAAATTCTCCTGTTTCATTATATGCTGCAGAGAGAATTCTACCATTTGTATCTGTTGAGTAATCTATTGTTAGGTTCTGCAATCCATTCTGTAATCTCGTTGCTTTCTCTATTCCAGTAATACCATAGTAGAAGTTCCAAATTTTTAATGAAGTGATCCAGCATTTTATGTTTTGTTCAGAAATTGAATTAATTGACATTGAGTTTAAACTCTCGTATAAAAAGCTTATTTTTCTTCTCAGCATCTTCAATGATTATTAAAACACTCCAATTTGCTTTTAGTTTTTCATCGATTGTAAATTTAGTAGTTGTTATATTTATTTTATCTCTTCTTGATATAGAATCTTTTCCGATGACTTTTGTGATAAAGGTGCCAGTTCCACCAAATTCTTCATTTTCCAATCCTTCAACTGGAATATACTTAAAAGCTATGTTTCTATGATTAACATCTTTAAAATAACAACTTGGGATTGGATCTGCTATAAGAAAAATTAAAATATTTGTGTTAGATAACTCTTTTTCGTTAAAGTCTTTAACTGCTTCTAATTTCACTCTTAATTTATTTGAATCATCTTTTTCTATTATATTTTCTGTTTCTTTAAGAATGAATGATTCATCATAAGGTAGTCTTGATGTTTGTTGTATGAATAATTTTTTGTAGTAAGTTTTTAGTCCTTCTAAGCCATCATCTTCTTCATTACCACCATATCCTTGAAAGAAAAATTGGCTATTAATGAGTACTAACGGTAAACCTCTGGTTTTGAAACGTTTCATAAGCTCTGTACTCCTCATATTGCCATCCTTATCTGGTATTGAACTAAATCTATCTTCTATATATGTAATAAAAACTATTTCCCTTAAGCTTAAATCTGCTGCTTCTTTTGCTGCCTCTTCAATTATTTCTCTGCCAATAAGGTAGTCAGCTGTTACAATCTCTATAAGTACAGGTTCATCAAAGAATTTTTGAGTTCTTGTATACGTATAAGCTTTATTATTCGATAATATTAATAGAAATATTATTAGTAAATGTAATAATTTTTTCTTCATTTTATTCGAAGAATATATTTGGACAACCAGAAATTTCCACCTTTATCTTTGAACGATTTAAATGTGGTATTCATCTTTTCCAAACTTAATTTAGAATACTAATTTTCCCCTTCTAAATTTATTTTATAAAGACAAACGTTGCCAGGGTAAACAACCATTAATTTTAAAGAATTTTCTTCCTCTATAAATTTAAATGATAAATAAGGTGAAAAATATGTCGCTCCAACAGATGGCTCTCTGAATTTAGCAATACTTTCAAATTGATAACATAAAGTTGTAAGATCAGGTACGCTCATAATACTAATCCTTGCCTTATTATCGATGAAATCAAGAAGGAATAATTTGTCTCTAAAGAATACAGGATAAGTTATATCGTAGTTTAATTCTAATCCATCTATATCATCAGTATTATTCCTATAAATTTCTCCACTTTTAGTATTTACTAAGCGTATATCATTCTTATATTTAAGAAGAACATAATTTTTATATATTAAAGGGTTTGTGCTTTCGTTATCATCACTATTAACAGAAACAACATTAAGATAACTATTGGGAAAGCAATCAACAGGTGTAATCTCTTTTTTAATCTTACCTTCATCTGTCACGACTAATATAGATTGATCTGATAATATTATAAAATTATTATCTTCATCTATGCCGTATAAATGTGAAGGTTCGAAAGGCTTGTTGTTTAATTCTTTTTCTAAATGAGTTTTATCTTTTAATAAAGTAAGAGTTGGTAAATCAACCCTTAATATATCATTCCAACCAGAAACATACCAATATATAGTTTCATCTTTCATTGAGAAAGAAGAATATAAAAGTAATTTCAACTCTGCATTCATAAAAGTGCGAAAATAATCCCTTACGATTTTACCATCATCTTTACTAATTTTATAAAAGTTCGATCCACCTATTAGTAATGTATCAGATAACGTGTAAAAAAAGAAGTAATCACCAAAGGGTAGCTCTTTTTTCCATATAACTTTATTACTGTTAATATCAATCTTTTCGAGGAAAGAGATTGAATTGCAGTTTTCATCTTCTTTTACAATAGACAAATAAAAAAAGGAGTTTTCGATTAGAAAATCAAGAATTCTTTCGTTATTTCCAGGAATATATTCCTGTAGAATTTTGCCATTAATACTATCCACCGAAATTAATCTGTCGAAATAGTTAATATAGAAAACATTTTCTGAAGTATTCACAATACTCATAGGACTATAAATTGTTGAAATATTTGTTTCCCACTCTTTCTCAATCTCTATTGAGTTTTGATCATTCGAATAAAGCTCATTACTAGACCCAATTGTAACTAACATGAAACATAAGACTAACAAGGTTATGCATTTTATTGTTTTTCTCTTAAAAAATGTTTTCATTTTTTTAATCACCCCTCCTTTAAATCTTTAGATGAGTATTTGTTTACATTATTTCTCTACACTCTATTGGAATTTCCTCGCATCCCATTTTAATCATTTCTCCACAAGCGTCAAGCCATTTATCTTGATGTTCCTTTATTACTCTATCATACATCTCTTCTACGGCCTGTTTATAATCTTCACCAAATAACATTTTAAAAAATTCAGTTGCGAATATTTGCTCTTCAAGTTCATACCACAAATAAAAAACATTTTAGACCAACGTTGGAGTGCAAATTGCCCCTGTTTCTGTAAACTTATTTTTTGCTGCTATCCAACCTTTTTCAAGTGTCCAATTTTCGTTGAATTGACTTAGAAGACTATTACAATCTTCCGCATTTTCACAGTTTCCTTCGCTATCCCCTCCACTTTTATCAGTTGTATCATCTGTGGTTGTTGTGGTAGTTGTTCCATTTGTGGAGACATTTCCCCAGGGATTAGGTATTACAGGGTGTCCTTGTATGTAAACTGTTCCACCTCCATTTGCCCATAGGTTTCCTATACTCATAAATCCATCTCTTGCTCTATAGGTGAATGGGTCATCAATACCATTCGGGTTATATCTTGTATCAATTGCACTATTATTAGGGTTAATTAGTATTGCCTTTGCTGGATCCCCATTATCTTTTAGTAAGTCTGCTACATTACCATAATTATCATAAACATAAGCAAGGTTTCCATTAAATCCTCCTGTTTCATTATATGCTGCAGAGAGAATTCTACCATTTGTATCTGTTGAGTAATCAATTGTTAGGTTCTGTATTCCATTCTGCTTCCTCGTTGCTTTCTCTATTCCAGTAGGACCATAATAGAATTTCCACTGCTCTTGTTGAATGCCACCTACACTCTTAATGTATTCATTGATTCTATTCATTCCATCATAAGAGAATGGGCATTTAGATACACCAAATTGTTTATAATTATTGTTCAATATTGTGTCAACAACTTTAAGTTTAAACATCAATTTTATTTAGATATTTTATTAATAAATGGATTCAGCTGTATAAAAGATTATTCTATCACTATAAGTAACAATCAATCCATTTAATTGGTCTGATTCTATGGGAGCAAAAAGGTAATGAGATCCAGAAATATAAATTTCATCGACTGTTCTTTTCTTTGAAAATTTTGTACTTTCTTTAACTGTAAAAAGTAAGTCTAAATCCGGGAAGCTATAAGCAAGAAGCATAGAGCTATTTTTTGCTTTATCTTCATAAATCAAAAAGAGTGTATCTTTCCATATAAAGGGAGAATTTTTGGCATTAATAGCGATTTTGCCAAGTTGAATATCTTCGCTTTTCTTCTTTACAGAAACACCGTTCTCAAAATTTACTGTTAAAAAACCTTCCTCAGCTTCTTTTTCAAATATAATGTATTTACCGAGTATAAAATCTTTATAAATAGTTGGATTTATATAATCATTATTGAGATTTACAAATCGACTATTAAATATTGCATTGCATTCATCATCAAATTTTATGTTTTTTAAAATTTCTCCCTCTTCATTACCTAAAATCAAATTGTTAAATGAAGTAAGCAAAATCTTATCATCCTTAACAAGATTTAGACTCAAGCCGTCAGGTAATACAATATTTTTGAATCTTAATTTTTCAGCAGAAGAAAAATCATGAAGTTTTGATTTTGTTACCGTTTTTGATATTGGAAGATACCTATAAAACGTTTCATTATAAATGGTCCATGTTGATTGCACAGTCTCTGTATGACTGCTAACATACGGAAAATTATATTCATCCATAATATCACCATTTAATCTGTTTAAAGAATAACATTTTGCTTCTCTTGCTACTATTAATTCATTTCCAAATATATAAAAAAGAAAGAGGGGGCTATAACTTTTAGGAAATTCCTTATTCCAAACAATTTCACCTGTTTGCATATCTAATTTTGCAACACTTGAAATAAATAGTTCCTCGCCATTAATCTTTTTAGGAATTAGAGATACATAGAAATCTGATCCACTAAACATAAAGTCAAAAATAGCTTTATCATTTGATAAATCTAATTCCCAGATTTTGCTCCCATTTGAAAGATTTATACATAATAGTTTACTTAAATAATTTGCATATACTCTATTATTTTCCGTATCAGGAATTACTTTCATAGGAAAGACATTTCCTTCGTCAGCACTATCCAAAACTTTTATTTCCCAAAGTTTTTTAAAAGAATATTCAGAGCAACCATTTGCTGAAAATAAAATAAATACAATCAAAAGAAGTGAAATTAGCGCTTTCGAGCAAATTCTTGCCATTGTTACCTCCACTTGATAATTATAAAATTGATGGTTCAAAACAGAAAGAAGGTGCAGAACATCCATTCGCAATTAACTCATGGCAAAGAGCTGTATATTCGTAACCAGCTTTTATTATTTCTTTATTAATTTCTTCTAATTGTTGTTCTATTGCTTTGGAGCGAAGATAACTGAAATTTTCTTCAAAGTCCAAACCTTCTTCTTCGGCTATTTTGTGCATAAGATCTATTGTTTCTAACCATTTAAATTCCATTTCATAACCAAGTCCGCCAGGCCAGGATGGGTCATCATAAAATCTTGGCTTATAGTAACACTGTTTTTCTTTTGTTATACGATATGCCTCGTTCCATGCTACATATCGTGTATGAGCTTTATAAGCTTCATCTCGCAACTTTTGACAGCCTTCTGGCTCACAATCCCCCACATCATCCCCTCCACCTTTAGCAGTCGTATCAGTAGTAGTTGTGGTAGTTGTTGAATCTGTAACATCTGTAACTCCCCAAGGATTTGTAATTGAAAAGCCTCCACTACATCCAGCATTAAAGATTAAATCATTACCAGTTCCAACCTGTTGAATAGTTATATTGTCTCCTTTCTTTCCATTCCAGCCAAGTGGAACATTTAAATCATTAGGATTATATATTTCTCTTGGATCAATATATGCATTATTCGGATCTCGAATTGCAGCATAATTATTAATTCCTAATATAGAAGTCCATGCAACTATATTACCAGAGTTATCAGGTACAGCAAATAGTTCCCCACTATAACCTCCTGTTTCACTATAATTCATTGAAAGTATATTTCCTTTTGTATCAGTTGGGTAATCTATTGTTAGGTTCTGCAATCCATTCTGTGTTCTCGTTGCTTTCTCTATTCCAGTAATACCATAGTAAAAGTTTTATACCTTCCATTAGGAAATCAAATATTTTTAACACATAATATCACATTTTTATATTTTTTCTTGCGATGATTGAATAGAATTAAAATTTTTTCTAATTGTGAATAGAACTGACACTACAACTAATGATTTTATTACACCATATAAAATACCGCCCAATTTATAGATGAACATAATAATTTCATTTTCTACAAAATAAAAAATAACATTAGAGATTGCGCCAAGAATTAAAAAAATCAAGGAGGTGATTTTTATAAGTTTGTAAATAGTTACAAGATTGTAATTGTAATCCTCTTCCTTCAAAAAATTATTATTGAGTAATTTAGCCCAACCAATAGCTAATATATTACTTATAAAAAAGCAACCAAAAACTATATTCTTCTCTACTATTTCATGAACTATATTTGGCGAGATAATAAGAATTAAAAAAAATGATATCGTGAGAAGTAAATAGTAAAAAAATATTTTCTCAGTATCCTGAAATTTTGGCGCAGATACCCTAAATAGTAAATAGCAGAGCATAAAAACTAATGGAGAAAATACAAAAAAATTAAGCGTAAATAAAAATAATATTATTTCAATAATAATGATGCCAAGAGAAAGATACAATATTACGTATTTTTTTTCTTGCAAAAATCGGTATATAATTTTTAACATTACCTCCTAATTTATGTGTTAAGCATCATTGTATTTGGTATTTTAATTTCTTCAATATTTAATATTCAAGATGCTATATGCCTTATATACCAATGCTGTCCGGCGGCAAATAATGTTCGCATTCATCATAACAGTCAGATATAGCGTGTAACAATTTGTCACAGTACCATCCATCTTTTAACCATGGGTCTTTTTTAACCATTTCTTCCCTTCTATCTTTCAATTCTTTTGTGGATTTGCTTTTCAAACCAGCTACATAAGCATCAAAAATTGTTTTAGAAATGCCAATGAATATCTGAGCTCCTAATTCTAATATTTCCAGCCAACCTAAGAATATTATAAGTACATTTGAAAAAATTGCCCAAAGTAGATCTACTTGCCTATTTGTTAATTCACAAGTTATAGCACTAATTTCATTGATTTTATCTAAATCCTTTCTCCAGTCCCATCCATCTCTTCCGGTTTTTCCATTATAGCAATTAGCCATACAATTTTCGAAGGGAGCATCAGGATCATGACACGGTTCAGCATCATCCCCTCCACTTTTATCAGTTGTATCATCTGTGGTTGTTGTGGTAGTTGTTCCATTTGTGGAGACATTTCCCCAGGGATTTGTAATTGAGAAGCCTCCACAACATCCAGCATTAAAGATTAAATCATTACCAGTTCCAACCTGTTGAATAGTTATATTGTCTCCTTTCTTTCCATTCCAACTCAAAAAGGGAAAATTTTTCCTTTGTGTATATTTTTTATTTAACTTTAAAAAATTATTCAAATAAAGAATAGGAAACTTCATTTTAAATTTATATTTTATTCAGCAAATTTACTTCTCTTTTTTGGATGATTTAATAGCGATAGCAAAATTGTTAGCACGATTTATGATTTGAAGTATTATAACAGTCAAACCTGTATAATATAAAACAGAAATTAATTTTGCTATGACTTCTTCTTTACTTTCTGCTCTTAATACAAGAACGAATAAGATTAATCCAGAAACAATAAGGATACCTACAAAACTTTTAATTGTAATGAACCTTCTATCTTTGATTTCCAATAATTCAAGCAATATTATCATTACTACCATTAAAAACATATGATATAGATATACATTAGGAAAATTGGCATTTATGGGTGTACACAATATCTTAAGATTTAATAGAGTATTATTAAACTTAACAAAGAAGAATAAAAACAACGGTATAACAATAAAAATGATCCAGGATTTCATCTTTTTGTAAGTTTCTGAACGAACAATTTTATTTCGTTTCCAAATATTTCCGTTGGAGATAATAATACAACAATCAAAAGAAATAACTGCGAGAGATAATGGAAAAATGAGAAAAAATGTGTGAGATTCGCTGATATCCATTCGACTGTAAGAAATGTAAGAAAGAAAAATCCTATTGGAGGTAAATTAGTAAAACTGAATGTTTGAGAATTATATAGTTTATCATTAGGACTATTCAAAAAAACATACCTCCATTATTAATGGTTAAGATATTCCAGAATTCTATTCTCATATCAACTGTAAAACATCCCTTAAATACGTCCCTTAAATCTTCGAGATTATTGCTATACTTTCTAAAATCGTAAAAAAAAAGCATTTGTATAGCATTGCTATTACTTATTTACTACAATCGTATAATCGTCTTGCTTGATTAATTTTTTTCAATACATAGAAAGTATTTCCTTCTATCTATTAATATAAGAAGAAAAAAGCCTACAAAAGCCAATTCAGAACTGAAATCTTCAATTTTTGGTGCTATACTTTTAAAGCTAATAAAATTTAAAGCGGAAACAATAAGAAAAGGTATAGTAAGAAAACCATATACTGCTGAGTCTATAACCCAAGAGCGATATGATTTTTTACCAACAGCACTTTTATTCTCAATTACTAATAAGACTGAATTATTGAGCAGAGTAAGCGATTCGAAAAGAGGTGAGATTTTTTCAATTGGAAAGAAGAAAACTATTTCTGAAAGTTTTGCTGAAGCAATAAGAATAAAAGATAAGGAAATAATAGAAATCCAAGATAGCAGAAGTTTCTTCTTTGGAACAAATTGTGGTGATTCTTTTAAAATTCTATTTTCAACAATTGCAACTATATCAAATACAATAATGGCCGATGGAAAGAACAAAAAGGAGTACGATGGAAGAAAAGTAAGAAGCAGTATTAATGCAATCACGAAAAATAAAAGAGTAAGGATTATTAGTAAAATAACCTTAAAAACTTTTAGCATGTTTCTTTTATGTTCTAAGGAATTTTTCTCTTTCATTATTTTATTATGCAATTATTCTTAACAGTCAAACAGTTCTATCAGTTAATATTTTCGATTCCTAACAATGCCTCTATTTCTGTTAAGAAACATACAGAGAAGAAAAACCCTATCCCAGTTCCATCACAAAATATTGATGAGAAAAACAAACTCGAATAGTGGTTTTGTGGAGCTAACAGCATTAAAATTACTGCACTTATTGGTAGTATAACCAAAAAAGTTAAACAAATAACCTTGACTGCTTTGACTAAATTATCATTTATTAATCCTTTTTTCCAAATCATGATATGCTGTTTAATATATAAATTAGCAACTATTATGAAGTATGAAAGAATATAAGCAGTTTTAAAAAATGATAAATAACTCCCTATTTCTCCAAGAAGGAAGAAATTATCGGTGATGTCGAATATTTCATTAGAAGATGAATAGTAAAAAACAATGAATCTATTTAAAATACTTGAAGGAAAGAACAATTTTACTACAAAGTGAGGTATAATAAACACAAGGCCGCAGAATAAGAATGGCAGTATTATTCTTTTTAAGTTCTTTTTGAAGTAATGAGCTCTCGAAATTATAGCAGCCAATATAGCTGTAACAGGCAAGATAAAGAAGCTACCAGCATCTAAAAGATATTCATTGCATAAATTTATTGTAACTAAAAGATTAATCAGCCACCACATCAGAAGGTAAACAATGAAAAACCTTAAAGTACTTTTTGAAGTTAATTTGATAAATTCTTTCATGCCAAATGGTTTTTTTATTGAATTAGAGGGTTGTTGTTCAGTCATTTTTATGATTTATAATGGTCTCGAAATATCTAACGCAAATACCACTTATTAATATAACAATTGCTACAACTTTAAAAAAGTCACCAATACGGTTTGCTAGCATAATACCAATAGCTGTTTCGACAGCTGGAAGAAGAACTGCGATTACTACTGCACCTAATATTGCTATTATTAATTTTATTACTTCTTCTGTTATTGCCTTACCGATTTCCATACCAACTACATCCTTAAATTCATTATTACAATAGCTAAGGCATTCCTTTTGATTCTTGTACTTTTGCTCATCAACATGTGACCCTCCAACCTTATCGGGATACATTTCATCTTCTTCTTTGCATCCTTCGGGGTCAATAATTGCAGAACACGGTGTAGTAGCACATAATTGTCCCGGACAATACATTGCAAAACCATCTCTCTGTGCTAATTCTATAAGTGCTTCGTTTACTTCTTCAAAGCTTGGTCCACTTATTACTCTTCCCATTTCATCACTTATAGCTCCAGAAAAACAACCTGTTCCGAGCGATATAACATTTTTCCCTAATGTAACAACAGATATATTTGGATCAACAACAAAAGTTGAACCTCCACCTGGTGCAACATTTGCATCGTTATTCCCTATTTCTATAGCTCCTCCAAATGTGAAAGGATTTTCAATTGAATATGGATTATACTCACTCACTATTTTACCATTATTTAAGACATACAGGTATCCTGCTAATACATTTCCTTGACTATCTGTTAAAGCAGAAGTATTGCCAAAGCTATCAAAGGCGTAGAAGAGCTCTCCGCTATAGTCACCAATTTCGTTATAACTCATTGATAATATCCTTCCATTTGTATCAGTTGAATAATCTATTGTTAGGTTCTGCATTAATTTCTGTAACCCCACAAATTACTATTTTGCCTATTTTGTAAACTAAACACATTTAGTGGTTTTCAACAAAATCATATAAGCAAACTTTATTTTGATACATTACAATAATACTTTGGGAATCTGATTCTTCTAAAAATATGAATGGTAAAAATGGTGTAAGTGAAAATTCTCCTATTTTAGGTTCGATTATTTTAGAAGTTTCTTCCCTTAAAATCGTAATAGAATCTAAATTTGATGTATCAAGTATATGAATTGTTGAATATCCATCACCATACTTAGATTCTTCGGAGAATATGAAAAGTTTTCCATCCCAAAAAGTTGGTAAAGTTCTTAAAAGAGGATATGAGCAGTCTGTTTTAATAGTTTTCTCTGATACAGTCTCATTTTCAAAGTCAAATAAATAAAATTTAAATCCTTCTTTTATACTCATGGGACTCGAGACTATATAATTTTTATATATTGATGTATCAATAAATTGGTTTAATCCAGTTTTTATAACAGAACTATCGTCAAATCTAATTGCAAAATCTGGTATATTAATCTTTTTTTCAATTTCTCCATCTTTACTGAAAATGAAAATAGATTTATTAAAATAAGAAACAATTAAAAATTTACCATCTTCTAAAACAGAGAAGTAAGGACAAAACTCTGTTATATTTTCAGGAATGTTGAGATGCGTTTTGTTTTCAAGTACCCATAAAAATGGCAAATCCAATTGAAAAATATCTTTCCATGGCGATACAAACCAATACATCGTGTTTTCTTTAGGAAAAGTAGATGAAGAATAGAGTGTGTTAAGGGTTACTCGATCAAAAATAGAACAAAGTGACTCTAAATTACCATTCTCTTCATCTACAAGATATCTACAAGATACCAAGATTTCTCCATGTTCAATATGCTGTATTGTAGCAGATTTGATAGGCAGTTTAGTATTCCATAATATCTCTTGGTCATTCGGGTATAACTTTAACTTTAATAAAAAAGAGTCGTTTTTCAGTTTTCTGTCAACTGTTGTAAGAAATACTATTCCATCTTTTACAATGAAATCGCAAATTAACTGTTGTTCAGGCGGATGGTATTCAAAATTTACTTTTCCTGTTAAAATGTCGATATTGTATAATTTTTCTAAGTAATTTGTCCAAATAGTTCCCGTTTTTTTATCTAAAATTAATTTACTCGGTCTTACAAAAGATGAATCTTGTGGAATTTGTGCTTCCCATTTCTTTTTAAGTTCAATATTAAATACTTTATCTTGTGAGTAGAGAGAATAATCAAATATTGGAGAAATCACTTGAAAGCAAGCTAAGATAATTATAATAAACCTAAAACTTTTTCTTAGATTTATTCTGCTATTTAATTTTTTCTTCATTTAATATCTCCTAATTGAGTTAATTTAATAAAAATTTTTTAATTTTTTAAATTTATAATAATATTTTTAAATCCACCATTGACATTCTGGTGGTTTATATTCACTGGGACACAAAATTTCGATATCTATACAATCATCATTCCATTTATCCCCATATTCTTTTATCATGCGATCGTACATTTCTAATACAGCTTCTTTATAATCTTCTCCAAAAAGCTCTTTGAAAAACTGAGTTGCAAATTTTGCATGAGTTAACTTCCACCCGAATCTTTTTGGTCCTTTTTCTTCTTCCCTAAGTACCTCTGGTACCCATATTAAATTATTTGGATCTTCTATGAATGTTTGTTTTGCAGCAATCCAACCCAAATAAAGTGAATAATCATTTGTAAATTTTTCAAGTGCATCTTTGCATTCATCAGATATACACGGTTCTTCATCATCTCCACCACCTTTATCAGTTGTATCATCCGTGGTTGTGGTAGTTGTTTCATTTGTTACTGCATCTCCCCAGGGATTAGGTATTACAGGATGCCCCTGTATGTAAACTGTTCCACCTCCACCTGCCCATAGGTCTCCTATACTCATAAATCCATCTCTTGCTCTATAGGAGAATGGGTCATTACCTATATTTAAATGAGTAATTAGAAACAACGTTCCTATCTTTTGGAGTAAGAAATTTTAGATAAATATTTTCTCCACCCGTTAAAAATGACTTTTCGATTTCAAATTCAGCTATACCAAAAGGAGGAAGCAAACTGCTTGTAAATTGTTGTGGTTTAAAATTTACCTTATCTTCACTAAGTTGCAACCAATATTCAGTTACTTCTTGAGGTGAACCTTGCCTAATTGTTCCGCCATTTCCCTCTATACCTAAGTAAACTTTATATTGTTTTTTAACAGAGAAAAACCCAACACTTAAATTCATTTTTTCCTCACTAACAATTCCAAGATTTGGGAAAAAGTCTCCAGTATATGACCTATTGTCAGATATAACATTGGATTTATACATTGCTTTTAGTAGTTCTGGTTGATCACTAAGCAATAGGCAAATTTCGAGTC
>JBPOJC010000002.1:0-28962 GCA_052034135.1 Caldisericota bacterium
AGGTTCAAGAACTTTGGGATGTAGCAATGACGGAAATTGATGCCACAAAATCTCAGGCTCTTTTAGATAGAAAAGGTTGTAAAGTTTCTCACTGGCAACCGCCTCCAGGTGGAATTCAAGATCCTCGAGATGGAACATGGATAAGAGATTTCGGAAGTAAAGGATCAGGCAATGGGCAACTACTTAATCCTGAATCCTGCGTTTATGATAGAGAATCAAATCTTTGGGTAGCGGATACCGGAAATAATAGAATTGTTAAGTTTGATATTAAAGGTAATTTCATTATGAATGTTGGTAAAGCTGGCTCTGGAAATGGTGAGTTTAAAGAACCTTGTGAAGTAGCTGTGGACTTTTATAAAGAGCAGGGCAATAAACTGTATGTGCTTGATAGGGGCAATAAACGGGTTCAGGTATTTACTTCCAAAGGACAGTTTGTTAAAGCATTTCCATTAAAAGAACTCAATACACCATCATCAATGACTGTTGACCTTGAAGGAAATGTATGGGTCTCCGATATAGCTTTAAATAAAATATTTAAGTACGATAACAACGGCAAGCTTTTACTTACAATTTCTAATGCTATAAATCCACAAGAAGTTAAAAGAACTATTGTGAGAGTTTATATCGGTAAGTACATTATGAAAGTAAACGATGAGCCAAAAGCCATCGATGCTCCTCCTTTTATTGAAAGCGGTAGAACTCTTGTTCCAATAAGAGCAATTTCTGAACCTCTTGGAGCAAAAGTTGAATGGATTGAAAAAGAGAGAAAAGTAACTATTCGTCTTGGGGGAAATACAATTGAAATGTGGATCGGAAACCCTCAAGGAAGAATTAACGGTAAACCATACAAAATGCCAGATGGTGTACCGCCAAAAATAGTTAAAAGCAGGACCTTTGTGCCAGTGAGATTTGTCGCTGAAGGATTAGGTGCTGTTGTTAACTGGAATCCAAAAGATGCTCAAATTGGTACTGGAGCTGTAACTGTATATTATCCGAAATAAAGATTGGTTTTAGGTAAAATTTAAACTAAAATGGAACTCTCCCAGTCATTGAATTGTATTATAAAATGAATGGGAGAGTTTTTAATTATATAAATTTAAGGTAATTTATGAGGAAGAATTTAGTGAAAAAATTAAGAATTAATATAGTTGACATAATACTTATAGTAATTTTTCTCTTTGTTGCCTTTTCGCTAATTTCAAGATCATCTTCGAATGCTTCATTAGCAGAGATAAGCTTTAACAATCTTCCTTCTCCTGAAACAGTTAACGAAATACTTATTTCTGAGTACAACAGGACTCCTCTTTCACCAGAATTTAGTGGCTCAAGTTTTTCTACCAAATTTATTTCTCTTAAATATTCATTTTTAGATTTTGCATCAAGTAATAAATTTACAGGTTATTTTCTTAATTACTTTAATAAATCGGGCTTTGGTAGATCAGATTGCTCAAGTTGCGCTAATCCAGTTAGTGGTTGTTCAGATTTTGAAACTCTCATTTATTACTATCCTGTTGATATTTCTTTAAAAGAGCTTCATGCAAAGATTAATAATGACCCAAGGTTATTAATAATTGATGTTAGAGATGAAAAAGATTATCTTGAAGGGCATATTCCATCATCAGTAAATATTCCACTTTTAGATGTTGTAAATTTTATGGTGACTGTTGATAGATGGAGTGAAATTGTTATCGTTGGAGATAGCTATATTCAGTCAAAATTAGCAGCTGAAGCACTTCAAAGGCTTAACTTTCATAGAGTTCATAGACTTAATGTGTCTGTTAATAAATGGGATGGAGAATTCGAGAGTTTTGTTAGATAGATAGATGAAAACAAGAGAAATTACTCAAATTGCCTTGTTTAGCGCTATAGGTTTTGTATTTTATGCAATCACTGCTCCCTTTATTGATGCAGCTCTACCTTTGACAGGTTGTTTGATAAGACCTATGATTTTTTTAACATATCTATCATCTCAATTCCACTTTAATAAAAAAGCTCTTATATATATTGCTTTGCTTAGTAGTGCTTTATATGCTCTTGTTATTCCTTGTTTTGTCAATGGTGCATCGATTCCTGTAAGTTTAGTATTTATTCTCGTTTCTAATGAAACGAGATCTAAATTTAATGGTTTTATTACTGTAGTTGCTTCTTCTCTTGCTGCTTTTGCTTCGCTTGCCTTCGTAGCTTTTGTTTTTAGCTCGAATAAAACCGATTTTATTACTATTCTTAAATCTTTTCCAATTGTTTTTGCTTCAGTATTAGTGGTTGGTTTTATAAAATATAAATTTGGTAAAGTTAATTGTATTGGATGCAATATGTGCGATAGAAGTGATATTACTCCATTCATTAAAGAATCTGATCTAAAGAAGAATGGAAACGTTGAATAGAAAGAGGTATGACTAAAATAATAAAAAAAATTTTATCCACAGTAGCTTTGATTTTATTTACATTTTCTTTATTTTCCTGCTCAGGAGGAGAAAATCTAAAAAAAACTTATTATGGTGAAGATGAATTTGATAAAACTATGGTTCAAGATGTTAAAATCGAAGATTTAATAAAAGAACCTGATGAATATTCGCTTTCTTTTATTAGCGTAGAGGGTGAAATAGCCACAGAATGCTCTGTTGGTTGTTGGTTTTTTTTAAAAGATGGTGCAGGAAATCAAATGTATATTGACTTAAGTACTCAAAATTTTGCTATTCCTCAGGCAGTAGGTCATAAAGTCAAAGTTACCGGTATTTTTGAAAATAGAGCTTCAAATCCAAGGATAATAGCGTATGAGGTCGAATTTCTTGACGTTAAAAAATAAACTCATCTTATTTTTCCTCATATTCTTTCTTTTTTTCAGTTTCATTTTCAATACTTTTGCTAATGAAATTGAAGAGGTAGTATTCTCTGTCAATAAGTATATTTTTTCAGTTGGAGGGCAACCCTTTAAACTTGATGTTGCGCCATGCTATGATAATGTTTCAAATCATTTTTTGATTCCTTTGAGGGCATTTGGTGAACTTTTAAAGTACTCAGTAGATTGGAATGAAACTGAAAGAAAAGCAACTCTAATAAAAAAGGGTTTTTCAATTGAAATTTATGCTGACTTACATAATTATTTAATTGACGATAAAGAAGAAATTGTAACCCTTAAAATTAAAAATGGTCGCATTTTGATCGATGAATACTCTGTTTCTAAAATTTTCAACACTAAATTTAGCATTATAATTCCTGAAAAGGAGATAAAATTTTTTGTTCCAAGAAGTGAAATCCATATTATTGCTATGGACTTTACATTAAAAGACACAAAAGGAAACATCTTCGATTTATACGAAACTTTAGATAGAAAAGATGTTAATTTAGTCATTCTTAATTTCTGGGCTACTTATTGTCCAATTTGCCTTAAAGAACTTCCTCAATTTGTCTCTCTGTATAATGATTATAAAGATAAAGGTATTCTTGTTGTTGGAATAAATACTGATACTTCTTCCACAGAGGAAATGAGAGAGCAAGTAATAAAAAAATATGGAGTTAATTATCCGGTGCTCATCGATTTAAATAGCGAAGTTTATGATTTGTACTCTGTTTCAGGAGTGCCAAATCTTTTTGTTGTAAATAAAGAAAGAGAAATAATTTTACATCATCTTGGTGCAAGTGATTCTTATTTTGACTATCTTAGATCTTATATTGATAGATATCTTTCTGAAATTAAAAATTAGACTTAGCTTTAGAGTAGAATAAATATAAATACCTTGATCAAAACAGATTAAGTTTGGATTTTTGGTTTACTTAAATCTTGTAAAAAATTTTTTGATTGAAATTTAAATGCTTTATCTATAAAAGCTTTGATAGCTATACAAGAAAATTTATAATATGGGCAGTTTGTTTTGAATAAAAATATTTAGCGGAGGAATAAATGGACGATAAAAAAGCTTCAAAAATACTTGAAGAAACCTTAAAACTTCAGACTAAACCCGTAGTAATTAAACTATGCAAAGAAAATAACGATGAACAATGCTCTCTAATTCGCTATAAAATTAATTTATGTCAAATGGTTGCGATGGCACGATATCATAAAAAGGTAACTTCACAGAAAGCTTCAGGGATGGTTTGTGCTCTTGGCGCAAGCTGTCTTGGACTTATGAAGACCAAAGAAACATTTATTTCTGGATCCGCAGTTGTGGGTAGATATGCAAAAGATGAAAAAATAGGAAAGAAATTTATGTCAAATGTGTACAAACTTGGGGATAATGGTAAACAGTATGAACTTGTCACTGTGGGACCGCTTGGTGAAGTAGAAAATCCCTCTGTTGTTGTACTATATGTAAATCCTGCCCAGGTTCTTCCTATAATTCACGCTAATGTGTTTGATAGTGGAGAGAAAGTATCTTATGACACAGTTGCTGAGGGAGCATTATGTGAAGCAATTGCATTATCAGTTGGAAAAGGTAAAGTTCATATAGGATTTCCCTGCGCAGGAGATAGAAGATTTGGTGGAACACAGAAAGATGAACTTATTTTTTCAATGCCTTATACTGAATTATTTAGAATTTCAAAAAATCTTGAAGATCTCACCAGTTTGGGAGTATCAGTCTATCCAATAGCACCAAATGTTATGTGGACTCCCATAATGCCTGAAGCCTATACAATTTCTGATGAAGACCTTCAAAACTAATAATTAATTTAAAGTTCCATTTTGGGTTTTTCTGCACTCAGTTAATTGTTGATGTTGCAAAAAGACAATTAATTACCTTAATTTTTAATTTAGAAAAAATATTTTGAGATAGTATAATTTTAGACTATCGAATTTCAATTTTTTAATTTCTTTAAATCAGGGAGGAGCTTAAAATGGAGCAGAGAGTATCTCAGTTTGATGAATCACCTTTATCAGTTGGAGATTATTTAATTATGTTTATTTTACTTGCTATTCCTTTTGTTAACCTGATTATGATGCTTGTATGGGCATTTAGTGGAAGTGGTAATTTGAATAGAAGAAATTTTGCAAGGGCTGGACTTATTGTTATCGTAATTGAGATTGTTCTCGTAGCTATCTTCTGGGGCAGTATTGCTGCATTGTTTTTTAGAGGCGGAGCACTGTAGCAAATTTAAATTGCTGGATTAATTATATAACGAATTTATTTTATTAGTAATTCGCGATTTGTCTCAACTAAAATCTTGACGGTACATGTGATAAAGTGAATATGTACTTTATGTAGGTCAAGTAACAGAAGGCAAAAAGATGAGATTAGGAATGGCGGGGGGATGCACGGAAATTCCCGCGAATTTTCTCGTCATCCCCACGATTTTTCTTATCATTCCCACGATTTTTCTCGTCATTCCCACGATTTTTCTTGTCATTCCCGCGAAAGCGGGAATCCATGCCATTTTTCTTTACTCCCAAATTCAATTATTGCGAAATATAGTATTATTTAGTCATCCTCGAATGTTTTTGTAGGGGAGCCAGGAACCTTTTTTAATTTTTTTCAGTGTAAATTCAAGTCTAATGTAAAATCTTGGGGGATAGAACCTTTTTAAGGCATTTCGTGATTTTGTGAATGCTTTTATACATAGAAAAAAGAGGAGACCCTTCGTCGCTTTCAGATATGCTCCTCAGGGTGACCACGCTGTCATTCCGAAGTGCGGTTTTTTCGCACACGTACTGAGGAATCTCCGTGCTCCCTCCCGTCATTCCGAAGTGCATCTTTTTGTTTTGCACATGTCCTGAGGAATCTCAGTATTTAATCTTTCCACTATTGCGGGTGGTAGATTTATATTTCATTTGCATTTATTATGCAAACGAAGGTGGAAAAAGAGTAGACCCTTCGTTGCAGTGAAATAAGTGTTTCGGGATGCCATTCCATTGTCATTCTGGGCGTTAGCAATGAATTTTCTCAGTATGGTAAAAACGGTTGAGAGTTTTTTTGATAAAATTGTGAATTGGTTTCATTTCAAATAAATAAAAATTACCAAGTTCCAAAGAATTCAATAAAATGAAAGCGTAAAAAAGTTACGTTTAGATTTTTTAATGAAGCAATATCAATAACATCTCATTAGGAAAATTAAATAAAGTAACAAAACTTGTTAGTTACTCATAAAAACTTGTTTATTGATTAATATTTATTAATTTCTTTTCATATTGTATAATATTTACAAAGGAGGAAGATATGAGTTTAGAGGGTAAAAATATTTTAATGATTATTGCTTCAAACAACTTTAGAGATGAAGAGTATAACCACCCAAGAGAAATTTTTGAAGAAGAAGGAGCAATGGTAACTGTTGCATCAAGCACAAAAAAGGAAGTTACAGGTATGCTTGGAATGAAAGTTACTCCAGATATTCTCATAAGTGAAGTTAACATTGATGATTATGATGCAGTTATATTTGTTGGCGGCATGGGTTCAAGTGAGTATTGGGACGATGAAAAAGCTCACGAAATTGCTAAAGAAGCTTACGAGAAAGACAAAGTTGTTGGTGCAATATGTATTGCTCCCGTTACTCTTGCAAGAGCAGGTCTTTTGAAAGGCAAAAAAGCAACAGTTTTCTCTTCCGAAATTGAAAACATAAAGAAAGAAGGGGCAATTTATACCGGAAATTCAGTGGAAGTCGATGGGAAAATAGTTACCGGCAATGGTCCATCTGCTGCTAAAGAGTTTGGAAAGAAAATAGTAGAACTTCTGAAATAAAAAGCCTCCTGTTGTCATAATTTCAACCAATAGAATAAAATTTAACTTTTATTGGGTATTTCTATATTAAATATTAAATTAATAAAAAAAATTGTGAAATTTAGAAAAGAGGTTTAATTATGGCAATAGATATGAATAGATTTACAATTAAAGCTCAAGAGGCTTTGGTTGAAGCTCAAAATAAAGCTCAGAGTAATAATAACCAAACTATTGAGCCAGAGCATCTTTTATTAAGTTTGCTTGAGCAAAAAGATGGAATAATTTATCCGTTATTGGAAAAAATTGGAATTGACTTAAATTTTTTTATTAATAGCCTAAAGAAGGAGATTGATAATTTCCCAAAAGTTTACGGTTTAACTCAGATTTATTTGAGTCAACGTCTTAATAGAATTTTAGAAACTGCATATAGAGAAGCACAAGACCTAAATGATGAATATATCTCCACGGAACATATTCTTCTTTCTATGTCGGAAGAAGTTGAAGGCGGGATTGCAAGGTTATTTCGCTCTTTCGGTATAACCAAAGATAGAATTTTAAAAGTCTTACAAGATTTACGCGGTTCCCAGCGTGTTGTGGATCAAAATCCTGAGGATAAATATATGTCTCTATCGAAGTATGGTAGAGATTTGACTTCCCTTGCAAAAAGTGGAAAACTTGATCCTGTTATTGGCAGGAACGAAGAAATAAGAAGAGTAATTCAAGTTTTATCTCGAAGAACCAAAAATAATCCAGTTTTAATTGGAGATCCTGGTGTTGGTAAAACAGCTATTGTTGAAGGTTTAGCTCAGAGAATTGCAAGTGGTGATGTACCAGAGGGGCTCAAAGATAAAAAATTAATAGCTTTAGATATTGCTTCTTTGGTAGCTGGTTCGAAATTCAGAGGTGAATTTGAAGAGAGATTAAAAGCAGTATTACAAGAAGTAATCTCTTCAGAAGGGAAAATAATTCTCTTTATTGATGAGCTTCACACAATAGTTGGAGCTGGAGCTGCTGAAGGTGCAGTTGATGCTTCGAATATGTTGAAGCCAGCTCTTGCTCGCGGCGAACTTCGTTGTATTGGCGCTACTACTCTTGACGAGTATAGAGAGAAAATTGAGAAAGATCCTGCATTAGAAAGGAGATTTCAACCAATTTATGTAAGCGAGCCAAGCGTTGAGGACACGATTGCTATATTGAGGGGGCTAAAAGAAAAATATGAAGTTCATCATGGTGTTAAAATAAAGGATTCCGCTTTAATTGCTGCTACTGTGTTGTCAAATAGATATATTCCAGATAGATTTCTTCCAGATAAAGCAATTGACCTTGTAGATGAAGCATGCGCAAAGCTTAGAATGGAAATAGATAGTTTACCAGTTGAGCTGGATGAGGTAGAGAGGCAACTCAGGCAATTAGAAATTGAAAGACAAGCTATTAAAAGGGAAAAGGATCCTTCTGCAGAAGAGAAGCTCAAAAAAATTGAAAGTGAAATAGCAGAATATAAAGAAAAAGCTCATGCAATGAGAGCTCAATGGGAAGCCGAAAAGTCAATACTTAAGGAAATAAGAGAAACTAAAGAAAAAATTGAACAATTAAAAAACGAGGAACATCAGGCAGAGCTTCGGGGGGATTGGGATAGAGCAGCAGAGTTAAGATATGGTGTTAGAATCCAGCTTGAAAAGAAACTTGAGGAATTAAACAAAAAAATGGCTGAAATACCTCCAGAAAAAAGAATGCTTAAAGAGGAAGTTGACCAGGAAGATATTGCAGAAATAGTTTCTAAATGGACAGGAATTCCAGTTTCAAGACTCATGGAAAGCGAAATAGAAAAACTCATTCATATGGAAGAAAGACTTAGGAAAAGAGTTGTTGGACAGGACGAAGCGATAAGAGTTGTTTCTAATGCAGTACGTCGCGCAAGAGCAGGGCTATCAGACCCAAATAGACCAATAGGGTCATTTATATTTTTAGGCCCAACTGGAGTTGGTAAGACCGAACTTGCAAGAGCTTTAGCTGAATTTTTGTTTGATGATGAAAAAGCCCTTTTGAGGTTTGATATGTCAGAATATATGGAGAAATTTTCGGTATCAAGACTTATTGGTGCACCTCCTGGCTATGTAGGATACGAAGAAGGGGGACAGCTTACAGAAGCCGTAAGAAGGCGACCTTATTCTGTAATTTTGTTTGACGAGATAGAGAAAGCCAGCCCCGATGTGTTCAATGTTTTTCTTCAAATACTTGATGATGGGCGTTTAACAGATGGACGTGGAAGAGTGGTTAATTTCAAGAATACTGTTATTATTATGACTTCAAATATTGGAAGTCAGTATATTCAAAATGCTAATCTAAGTCCTGAAGAGCTTAGGCAGAAGGTAAATGAGATTTTAAGACAACAATTTCGACCGGAATTCTTAAATAGAGTTGATGAGATTGTTATATTCAATAGACTCGGTATGAAAGAAATTTTGGAAATTGTTGATATTCAGCTTAAACGGTTAGAGAAAAGACTTAATGAAAGAAATATTAAGCTCACAGTGACTGATGCTGCTAAACGATTAACTGCAGAGAAAGGTTTTGATCCTGTTTTTGGAGCTAGGCCCATAAAAAGAGTAATTCAGCGGGAAATTGTAGATCCTCTTTCAATAAAAATTCTTAGTAAAGAATTTAGTGAAGGTGATACGGTAATTGTTGATGTAAAGGATAGCACATTTATTTTTACAAAATAATAATTTTTTTGAACTTTTTTGTATTTTAATTGTATTCGTATATGTAAGGTCAGTAATATTAAAAGGGGAATAGGATTGAATTGTAAGAGGAAAGCTCTAACTTTATTTGTTTCTCTAATTTGCTTGTTCAATCTTACAAATATCTCATTTGCTGAAGAGGATTCAGTATTTGCCTTTTTTATTCCTAAAATTGATGGTATATGTGATAAATATTGCTGGGATGATGCTTTGAAGATATCTTACAATTTAGGTTATCTATATTTCAAAAATGATTTCAAAAATCTTTATATTCTCGTTGATGTAGTTGCTGATGATGGAAAAGATAAAAGTCCCTCCAAGCCTTTTTGTGAAGACTATTTTGAATTAACTTTTGATTGGGATTTGAATGGTAAAATTACCAATGGAATTGATAGAAATTACACTTTGATGTGCGGAGATTGTCCTGAAGGATGTATGCTTATTTATAGGTATTATACAGGCGCTAATTGCTTCTCAAGCGTGTATTATTCCAGCGGTAAAGCCATACCAGGTTTTGGAAAAACTATTTCTTCCGAGAAAGACCATAGATTTTATGAGGTTGCAATTCCGTTAGCCGAGCTTAGAAAAGATCCGTCAAATATATTTTTATATGGAATAAAAATAGTTTCATTAAATCCAAAATTATATTTTGAGGACCCACCTTCATTTTATAGTGATTTTAAATCTCTCAATAAAGTAAAACTTGGAAGCTATACTGAGGAGCTAAATCTTGTTTATACCATCGGCTCTAAAAATATGTACATAAATGAAAAGCAATTTTTAATGGATACCGCTCCTTTTATACATAACTCAAGATCTTATCTTCCGCTACGTTATATACTTGAGCCATTCGGTGCATATTTTGAATGGAATAGCAAAGACTTGAAACTTATTGTTTTGGTTAATGATAAAATTATAGAAATGGAGATAAATAATCCGTATGCTTATGTAAATACTAAAAGAGTGGCTATTGATCCTACAAATAAAGATATTGTACCCCTTCTTGTTGAACCTGGAAGGGTCTGCATACCTGTACGTTTTATTGCTTCTACTTTAGGCTGTAAACTAAAATGGGCTGCAAAAGAGCAGAAAATTACATTAAATTATAAATTTAAATAAACTATTTTTTTCAAAATTTAGTATTATAATATGAGCTTTGTTTAACCGGTTTTGAGCAAGAGAGGCAATCGCAGAGAGTAATATTTAGTAGTATTACTTTCTGAGGAAAGTCCGGGCTCCATAGAGCAGAGTGCTGGTTAATTGCCAGTGAGGGCAACCTTAAGGAAAGTGCCACAGAAAATATACCGCCTTGATTATTAAAAATTAGGGTAAGGGTGAAAAGGTGAGGTAAGAGCTCACCAGCAATCAGGCGACTGATTGGCTTGGTAAACCCCACTCGGAGCAAGATCAAAAAGGGATGTTTGAGGGTTGCTCGCCCGAGTCCCATGGTGATCGCTTAGATAAATGATTGCCACTCAATATATAAAAATATTGAGGACAGAACTCGGCTTATTTCTTGCTCAAAACCGGTTTTATTAATAACTTCCATCATAATGATTAGTTTTTAGCTAATAAATATATATAAAAAAGAATTTTCATTAATAGCACTAAATAAAGTAACTGTTTTTAATATTAACTTTGCGATTTATTCGATTCCAAGCAAGACTACGATATAATTTTAGACAAACCGTTTTTGTTTACCTGGCTTCCACACATATAATTGTTTTAGGCATATAATTATTAAATAGAAATTTATAGAAATGTTAGTTAATAAGTAAAAAATGGAAGAATATTTTCACAAGCCTGTTTTTGGTGAGATTATTTTAGATTATCTTGATATTAAGCCTTCTGATAAGGTTCTTGATTGTACCTGCGGAGAAGGAGGGCACTCAAGCATAATCTTAGAGAGAATTAAAGGTAATGGGTTTCTTGTTGGGTTAGACCGCGATGGAGAGATTCTTTCTGTTGCAGAAAAAAGGCTTAAAGAGATCGGGGAAGATTTTTTACTTCTTAATATTCCATTTTCTTCTGCAAAAGAGGCATTAAAAGCTTTAAACATAAAAGGATTTGATAAAGCATTAGTTGATTTGGGATTGTCTATGTATCACATAATTAATGAAGATAGGGGATTCAGTTTCTTTTCAGATGAGCGATGTGATATGCGATATAATCGCACTGGCAAAGAGCAACCAGCCTCTTATATACTTAATAATTATAGCGAAAAAGAGATTTCTGATATAATATTTTCATATGGTGAAGAAAGAATGGCACGCAAAATTGCTCATGCTATAGTTAGCGAGAGAAGGAAGAAACCAATAGAAACTTGTAAGGAATTGGCTCAAATAGTTGCAAGAGTTTATAAGGTTAGAGGGAAGATAAATCCAGCTACAAAAACTTTTCAAGCTCTAAGAATATATGTCAATTCTGAGTTGTCTGAACTAAATGAATTCTTCTTAATTCTACCAGAAATAATAAACAAAAATGGCAGAGTGGGAATTATTTCTTATCATTCTCTCGAAGATAGACTTGTAAAGAATTTCTTTAGGAATTCTGAACACTTCGAACCCTTAAACAAGAAAGTAATAACTCCAGACGAAAGTGAAATTGCATTTAATAAGGCAGCAAGAAGTGCAAAATTAAGAGTTGGACTACGTTTATGAAAAAAGATTTAGTAACAAGGGTTATATTGCTTTTCATTTTTTTACTGATTTATGGTATTTGTTTTAGCCAATATCTTGTAGCTTCCAATAAATATTCAGAAGCTTTAAATCTTAACACTAAACTAAAAGATATACTTTCTGAATTGAAGGTTCAATATGAAAGCTTGACCAATTTAAAGCTAATAAGGGAAAAAGCAATCAATGAATTAAATATGCGCTATGCAACAGATAGCGAGAAATTGACATTAGAAGATGAAAAATAAACTGAAAATAGCAAAAACACGCATAATTATTATATTCCCGCTTCTATCGATTATACTGGTATCATTACTTTCTTATAGACTCATAAATATTAGCTTTATCAATCCAGAAATTCAAGCTTATCGTAAGGAAGAAAATGGAAAGGAATTTAGAACAATTCTTGCTCGAAGGGGAAAAATATTTGATAGAAATGGAGTCACATTAGCAGAAAGTAATGAAGCTTACTCTCTTTATGTAAATCCGAAAGTAATGAAAGATCCGGAAGTTTTTGCTAATATTGTTTCCCCCATAATTGGAATGAGTGAGAGCGAGATAGTTAATATAGTTAAGGAGAATAAAAATTATTATTTTTGCTACATAAAAAGAAAGCTTTCTAAGAGCCAGAAAAACGATATAGAAGCATTAAGACCCCCCAGAGGCGATTATGGTTTTGAGGAGGACGAGAAAAGAGAATATCCTAAAAGGGATACAGCCTCTTCAGTTATTGGATATGTGGGAATGGATAATCAAGGACTAACTGGATTAGAATATACTTTAAATGATATCCTTGCAGGGCAGGAGGGAACAAAAATTGTTTATCATTCATTTCAAGGGGACAATATTCCTGGCTCCTCTCTTGTTCACAAAGATGCTAAAAATGGCAAATCTGTTGCAATTACAATCGATTCAGATTTACAAGGAGTTATCGAGACAATACTTGATAAACATATATACAACTGGAACGCTTCAGGTGGCGTATCTATTGTCATGGATCCAAAAACTGGAGAAATTCTTGCCATGGCAAGCAGACCTGCATATGATTTAAACAACTGGGACAAATATATAAATAATTCAAAATATATTAATCGAGCAACTTCAATGAATTATGAACCAGGATCCATTTTTAAGCCTTTTGTTGCAGCTTGTGCTCTTGAAGAAGGAGTTATAACGCCGCTAACGCTACATGAATGTAGTGGCAGTATAAGTGTTGCCGGTAAGACTATTCAGTGTATGATTGCACATGGCAAAAATCAGAATCTTTCAGATATCTTAAGGAATTCCTGCAATGTTTCATTCGTAACAATTGGTTTGAAACTCAAGGATCTTTTATACAAATATGCAAGAAGATTTGGTTTTGGAGAAAAATTACCTGTTGAATTTTATGGACAGGAAAAAGGTATACTTCTTCCACCACAAAATTGGTCTGCTACAACACCGGCTACAATGTCATTTGGACAGGGGGTTTCAGTAACTCCTCTTCAATTAATTACAGGTTATTCAACAATAGCAAACAATGGTATTATGATGAAACCAATGATAGTTAAAGAAGTAATTGATAGTAAAGGTAATACGGTTGAAAAGAAAGAACCCCAAGTTTTAAAAAAAGTCATTTCCAAGGAGACAGCTAATGAGCTAAAAATTGCTTTAAAAAATGTTGTTCAAGATCCAAACGGCGTGAGTCAGGCTAAGATCCCAGGGCTTTCAATAGGGGGTAAGACTGGAACTGCAAATAAAGTAGAAGGAGGAGTCTATGTTCAAGGAAAATATATTTGCTCCTTCGCTGGATTCTATCCTGTTGAAGATCCAGCTTATGTTATTCTTGTCTCAATTGATGAGCCAGACCCGTATGTTGGAGAAGTTTTTGGTTCAACTGTAGCAGCTCCTATATTTAAAGAAATAGTTAAGTGGCTTGAGCTTCACCCGTTAAAATGAGACTCAGCACTATTTTAGATGATATTCCTGAAAAAGTATTGATTAACTTTAAAGATTTACAAATTAATGGTGTAAAAAATGACTCGAGGAATGTAAAAGTAGGAGATATTTTTGTTTGTTTAAGAGGTAAAAACTCTGATGGTCATAAATTTGCCGATAAAGCAATTGAAAATGGAGCAGTAGCTATAATTTCTGAGGAGGCGATAGTTCTTCATTCTAAAGAACCTGTTTCATTGATAGTTGTTCCTTCTACAAAAAAAGCTTATAGTCTTATAGCTCAAAAATTTTATTCTAATCCTGCTGAAAGTCTTAAGTTGGTTGGTATTACTGGAACTACCGGTAAGACCTCTGTTGCATATCTTACATATAGGGCTATTAATTTAATTGATAAAAATGTTTCATTAATAGGTACTGCTGGTTATTATTCTTTAGATAATAAGTTAGACATAATGCTATCTGGTCCAGTTACCACTCCTGAACCAATGGAACTAAATTTTCTTTTCAATAAATTTAAAGAGGATGGATCTAAGTATGTTATACTTGAAGCAAGCTCTTTTGGGTTAGCGGAGGAGCGACTTTTTGGATTAAACTTTGATGTAACTGCTTTGACTAATATAAGTTTTAATCATCATATAAACTATCATGGTTCTTTTAATGATTATGTTGATTCCAAAACAAAACTTTTTGTGCAGACCAAAAAGGATGGATTTTCGATTTTAAATAGAGATAGTGAATATTTTGAGAAATTTTCCATTATTACTCCTAAATCTATTTCTTATGGTTCAAAAAATGATTCTGCAATAAGACTTGAAGAATTTAGAGAAGTTAATGATGGTGGCATAATTTTTAAATTTTCTTATGACGGTAAAATTTATTCTATTAAGTCTTCTCTTCCGGGTTTTTATAATGCTATAAATATCCTTGCTTCTTTTGGAATATGTATTGCTCTTGGTTTTAGCGGAGATGAACTTATAGATGCTTTTTCATCTATTGATAAAATACCAGGTAGATGGGATATAATTAAATCTACCCACCCTGCAACCATTGTCATAGATAAAGCAAATACTCCCATAGCAATTCAAAGTATTTCTGGTCAAATCAATAATGGTAAGTACAGAAAGAAGATAGCTATTTTTGGAAATGTTGGTGGCGGTGATAAAGAAGAACGAAAACTCACTGCAAAACTCATATCTAATTTATTTGATGTTATAATTCTTACAACAGATGATCCAGAAGATGAGGATCCTGAAATAGGTTTCTTTGATTTTTTAGCTGGCTTAGAAGAAGAAAAGAAGAAAAATTGTATAATTGAAGAAGATAGAGGTAAAGCTATAAGCAAAGCTTTATCAATGGCAGGCAAAGATGACATTGTGGTTATTTTAGGTAGAGGAAATCAAAGAGAGTTCCTTATAAAAGGGAGAGCAATTGATTTTGACGACACTGTTGAGACAAGGAAAATATTGATATCTCAGGGTTTTAGTATTGAAGATTAAACTTTTTGAGTTAGAAAAACTTTTGAGTGGTAAGTTAATTTTAAATGGAGATAGATATTCTCCATTTACATCAATAGAGTTAAATTTAAGTGTTGATTCAAGGAAAATTAAAGATGATGAAGTTTTTGTTTGTATCAAAGGCTTAAATAGCGATGGTCATGATTTTGCTGATATTGCTTTAAAGAATGGTGCAATTGGCTTGATAGCTGAGAAGGAATTAAAATTAAATAAGGATTCTTATTTTCAAATTGTTGTAAGTGATACAAAAGAGGCTCTAAGGAAAGTAGGGAAATTTATTCTTGATGAAGTTAAACCAGTTCAAATTTGCATTACTGGTTCTGCAGGCAAAACAACAGTAAAAGAGCTAATTTATTCTGTTTTAAACGCAAAACTTAATATTTCTAAAACTCTCGGTAATTTTAATACTCCCATAGGGTTACCCTTAAGTTTAACTAAGATAGATATGAGTACTAAATACTTTGTAGCTGAACTAAGTGCCTCTTACCTTGGCGAGATGGATGAAAATTTAAATATTGTTACTCCAGACATAGGAATAATAACAAATATAGGAGAGTCACATCTTGAATTTTTAGGAGATGTGAATGGAGTTTTTACTGAAAAAGTAAAACTTGCTAAGGCTTTAAGAGAAAATTGCATTCTACTTGTTAATGGCGATAACTTATTAAGTAGGAGTGCTTTAAATTTCGTTTCTTTTGGTTATTCTTATGGAATTAAGAATTTGTCGAACATTATGGCAGAAAATATAGTATTTAATGAGATGTTTACATATTTTGATGTTACAATAAATGGTAAAAGAGCAGGAAATTTTAGCGTAGAAGCTTTAGGAGAACATTTTGTGTTAAATTCTCTTCCAGCTATATATTTAGGATTCACTTTTGGTCTTTCAGCTAATGAAATAAAAGAAGGACTTCTAAAGTTTAAACCCTTGCCTGGACGAGGAAGAATTTTAAGTTTGAGGAATGGAATAAAAGTTTTAGATGACTCATACAATGCTAACCCTCCCTCTTTTGAAGAAAGCATAAAAACTTTTGAAAAAATTCACAAAAATAATTCCATACTTGTAATGGGTGATATGCTTGAGCTTGGTGCTCAAGCTGATTCTCTTCACAGACGAATTGCTAAAATTGTAAATACTGCTTCATTTAACAAGGTTTTATATATAGGGAAGTATGCCTCCGTTATAAAAGATGAACTATCTCCTGATATTGAATTTATACAGTTTGATGATTCTTTCACAATCTCTAATTATCTTAAGGGGAATATTAAACCAGGAGATGCAATTCTTATTAAAGGCTCAAATGCCATGAATCTTGAAAAAGTGGTAGAGGAGTTGATAAATTGGTAGTAATATTTTTAATTACCGCTTTACTTGTTATTGCTTTTATTCCACTATTTATTAAGATTTCTCGTTCTCTAAAATTTTATCAATTTGTTAGAGAGGAAGGACCACAATCCCATCTTTCTAAATCTAACACTATAACAATGGGCGGGATTTTGTTTATTATTACTACTGTTGCTGTTTATGCGATATATTCTGCAATAAACGGTTTTCTTACAATGCAGAGTTATCTTGTTATATATATTACTCTTGCCTTTTCTTTTATAGGATTTTTGGATGATTTCTTAAAAATTGTTAAAAAATCCCCTTATGGTTTAAAAGCAAGGGAAAGTATTTTTTTGCAAATAATTTTTTCAATACCATTTATCATATTTGCTCTCAAATTTAAAAATATTGGATTAAACCTCATATTTTTGGGTTTATTTGATCTTTTGGTTATTCTTGCAACTGCTAACTCGGTAAATATAACTGATGGACTTGATGGGCTTTTAGCAGGAGTAAGTATTCCAATATTTATTTTTTATTTTCTTATCTCGAAAAATAGTTCTATATCTACTTTTTCTCTTGCATTTGCTGGTTCCCTCTTAGGATTTTTATTTTTTAACTTTTTTCCAGCAAAAATATTTATGGGAAATGTTGGCTCTTTTGCGATAGGGGGAGCAATATCAGCTCTTGCAATTTTAACTAATACCGAACTACTTCTTTTAATTCTTGGATTTATTTTTGTTATTGAAGCATTATCGGTAATAATACAAGTTTTATATTTTAAATATACAAAAAAGAAATATGGGGAAGGGAAAAGAGTATTTCTTATGAGTCCAATTCATCACCATTTTGAACTTAAAGGGCTACCTGAACCCTTAATTGTTGTTAGAGCATGGATAATACAGGTAATTATTTTTGTTCTATCTTTTATTCTTTTTAGGTTTTTCACAATTCAAAACTTTTTAGTTTGATAGGAATAAGAGGGATGAAGAAAAAAGGAAAATTTTCATTAAAGGGCAAGAAGGTTACAGTTTTTGGACTTGGAAGAAGTGGTATTGGTGCAATTAAATTATTATTGAAAAGTGGAGCAGATGTATTTGCCACAGAAGAAAAGGCTGAAATACCATCACCTTTAATAATATGGCTTGAATCTGAAGGGGTTTCGTTTGAGCTTGGTTTTCACTCAAGAAGAGCCATTGAAGGAAAGGATTTAATCGTAGTCTCTCCTGGAGTTAATCCAAGAATACCAATTCTTGAACAAGCAAGAAGTGAAAAGATTCCTATTATTGGTGAATTGGAGCTTGCCTATAATTTTGCAAATGGTAAATTCATTGCAGTTACTGGGACATCTGGTAAAAGTACAACTGTTTCTTTAATAGGAGACATTCTTTCTAAACATGGCGAAGATGTAATTGTTTGTGGTAATATTGGGGTGCCAGTATCTGAAGTTGTCTTGAATGCAAATAAAGAAGCAACTTTTGTAGTTGAAGTCAGTTCTTTTCAATTAGAAACTATATTGAATTTTAAACCATACATCTCAGTTTTTTTGAATTTTTCAGATGATCATCTTGATAGATATGATGCAAGTAGTGAATACTTGAATGCAAAACTTAATATTTTCAAGAATCAAACTGTTGACGATTATGCAGTTATTAACAAGAATTCTTTGTTGTTTTCTCCTAAAACTGCACAAATTAGAGCAAAAATTTACTACTTCTCTATAGAAGAACCTGTAGAAAGTGGTACCTATCTTTCTGGAAATGATGCAATCATCAATGTAGATGGGGCGAAAATAAAGATATCCTTGAATGATTTTAAATTGCAAGGTTTGCACAATAAAGAAAATCTACTTTCTGCTTTATGTGCCTCTTATCTATTTTTAAAAGATAGATTTAACGAGTCTGAAACGAAAAATGCTATTTCTGAGTTTAAAGAGCTTCCTCATAGGTTTGAATTTGTTAATAATTATGCTGGCATAGATTTTATAAATGATTCCAAATCAACAAAACCCGAAAGTACAATTATGGCACTTAAATGTTTAAACAAACCAACGATATTAATTTTAGGAGGTTCTGAAAAAGGAACTGATTTTACTTCTCTTGCCAATGCTATTGCTAATTCACCTTTTGTTAAGATGGTTATTATAACGGGTAAAACCCAGAAAAAAATAAAGACAGCATTAGAAAGTGTTGATTTTAAAAAATATAAATTAGCTCCATCTTTGAAAAGTGCTATTCATGATGCTATTCTAAGAGCTCATAAAGGCGAAATAGTCCTTCTATCACCAGCATGTGCAAGCTTTGACGAATTCTCTGACTTTGAAGAGCGAGGAGAATATTTTAAGAGATACGTCGATGACTTTTTTAAAAGAAACTTTTTTTTCGATAACTAAATGGCAAAAGAAAAAAATGTAAAAAAACCTAACTTAAACGGAAATGTTCTTCTTATTACTTTTATTTTATGCTTATCTGGATTGCTTATGTGTCTTTCAACAACTTCTCCTAATTACTTTACAAAAAATTACGTAAGCCCTTATAGAGATTTTTTTGAGCAGTTAATTTTTTTGGTAATAGGCTTTATCTTGATTAACATAATAATAAAACTACCTGTTTCTACAATAAAGGTTTCTGCTCTACCAATATTCCTATTTTCAATATTTCTCCTAATTATTGTTCTTATTCCTCCTTTTTATGTAAGTGGAATTGTTAATGAAGCTGGCGAAGTAACGAAGAGATGGCTCAATACTCCTTTTGGTTTTACCATACAACCATCTGAACTTGCAAAACTGTCATTGATACTCTTTTTAGCAAGCTATTTTTCAATGATAAATAAGAAAATAAAAATTAAACATGTTTTTATTTCTCTAATTTTAATAGCTATACCAGCTTTGTTGGTTTTTGTAGAGCCAAATTTTAGTGCTTCAGTGCTACTATTAATCATAGGATTTGTTTTAATGATTATTGGAGGTGCAAGCTTTTTTCACCTTTTTATATTTATTGCTCCCTCTTTGGCAATAATCTATCTATTACTTTTGAAGAATGAAAGATTATTTCTTAGAGTGAAAAGTTTGTTTAATGTTTTTTCTGATCCAGCAAATAGTGGCTATCAGCTCTTTCAGTCTTTTGTAGCTATTGCACGAGGTGGAGTTTTCGGCAAAGGTTTTATGAAAAGTTCACAGAAGTTTTACCTTCTACCGGAATCTCACTCTGATTTTGTTTTCTCGGTCATTGCAGAGGAGTTTGGATTTGTTGGAGCAATGGTAACTATTTTTCTTTTTTTTTGCCTTTTCTTTTCTATTATGAAAATTGCACTTTCGAGCAAAGATCATTTCGATGTTATACTTACAGGAGGTATTGGGGCTCATATTTTTATTCAAGCAATGATGCATGTAGGTGTTACTCTGGGCGTTATACCACCAACTGGAATACCTCTTCCTTTTATAAGCACTGGCGGGAGCGCATTGTTTGTTAATTTAATAGAAATAGGGCTTGTCTGTAATGTTGGGAGAAGAATTAATGAGAAAAGTAAAAAATAGAAATATTCTTATTTCAACAGGGAAGACCGGAGGGCATATTATTCCTGCTCTTTCAGTTGGGAGAAACTATATTATAGAATTTGATGAAGCAAAAGTTATTTATGCTTCTATAGAAGACTCTCATATTTTTAAAGATTTTCTTAAAAAGGGCGAAAATTTAAACTTTATTTTTTTAAAAGATTGGCAAGGTTTTAATGTAAAGGTTTTATATGAAAATGTTTTTGAGATATTTAAAGCATTAAAAAAATTTAATGTAAAGAAAGTTTTGATTTTCGGTAGTTACCTTTCTCTTCCTGTTATAATCGCTTCTCTTCTCAATGGAAGTAAGATATATATACATGAACAAAATGTTTTGCCAGGTAGAGCAAATAAACTTGCCTCAATTTTTTCTAAGAAGATTTTCATTTCCTATGCTAAAACTGCTAAATATTTCCCTTCTTTTCTAAGGAGGAAAATTGTCCTTACAGGAAATCCAGTAAGAAACTATAATTTTAAAGATTTAGAAGAAAAAAATCAGATTCTTTTTCTTGGTGGAAGCCAAGGGGCTATGACTATAAATAAGTTTATTGTTGATAATATAGAAAAGATTGAGGCACTACCCTCGATAAATTTTGTTGTTATAACCGGGAAGAGAAACTATGGAGATGTGTTAGGGGAGTTAAAAGGCAATGTTCCTAAAAATTTAAGACTTTTACCATTTGAATATGAAATATTAGACCTAATGTTTGAGTCTAAGCTTATAGTTTCAAGAGCTGGCGCAGTAACCCTATCTGAAATCGCTTATATAAAAAAGCCTTCAGTTCTTGTTCCTTTTCCCTTTGCTCGAGATAATCATCAATATATAAATGCTAAATATTTTGAGGAAAAGGGAGCAGCTATTTTAATTAACAATGATGAACTTGAGAATAATTTTGATCTAATAATAAAGCTTTTTAATTCACCTGAAAAACTAAAAGAGATGAAAGAAGCTTTGAATAATTTATTTATTCCTGAAGCAGAGAGCAGGATTGTTAAAAATTTATGTTAGACATCAATAATAATAAAAAAGTTCATCTTATTGGCATTGGTGGCGTAGGGATGACCCCTCTTGCTATTTATCTTAAAGATGCAGGTTTTGATGTGACGGGATCTGATATTCAAGATTTTAGATTTAAAAACGTTCTACTATCAAAGGGAATAAAAGTTAGCATTGGACACTCTTCTAAAAATGTTCCTCCTGATGCAATTGTAATTTACACAAGTGCTTTAAATAGTGATAACATAGAACTTCAAACTGCAAAAGGACAAAACAATCCGATAATTTCTCGAATAGAGGCTTTAAAAGAAATTTCTATTGATAAAAAACTTATTGCTATAACAGGAAGTTATGGTAAAAGTACTGCTACATCTTTTGTATCTGCTATTTTAGAGGGAGCCAACCTTAATCCTTCGTGGATTATTGGGGCTGACCTATTTAATTTTAAACCAGCAAATATTGGAAGTAGTGATTTATTTGTTCTTGAATGTGATGAAAGTAAAAAAGAATTTTTAGATTTTAATCCATTCTTCTTAATACTTACTAATATTGGAAGTGATCATCTTTCAAATTATGAAAATTCTAAGGAAAACCTCTATGTTACAATTCTTAATTTTCTTAATAGGGTTAGCGAGATGGGAGTAATTTTTTTGAATGCGGATGATCCTATGAGCAAAAGAATTGTTAACGACCTTAAAAGTAGCAATAAAAAGATCATAAAGTGTGGGAAAACAGATAATGCTGACTATGTTTATAAAATTGAATCTTCATTCTTTGATCATAGCAGAATTGTAACTTCATTTTCAGTAAAAGAGAAAGATAGTAGTTTTTTTACTACACAATTAAATATGCCTGGGGAAAGAAATGTTTTAGATGCTTGTTTTGCTTATGCTGTTTTAATTGAATTAGGGGTGAGCAAGATAATTGCAAGAAATGCACTAAAAGCTCTACCTACTCTTGATAGAAGGTTTGAAATAAAGCATATTGGTGAGAGGTCTATAATAATTGATGATGAAGGAGATAGTCCTTTTGTTATAGAGGCTGTTTTAAAAGATGCAAGATATTATTTCCCAGATAAGAAAATACTTTCAATAGTTCAGCCACACAGATATTCCCGCTTAAAAAGTCTATTTTCTCAGTATGTCAGTGTCCTATCAAATTATTCTGATGATATAATTATAACTCCTGTTTATGAGGCTTCTGAAAGTAAAATAGAAAAGTTTGATTCCCTTTTTCTTGGTGAAGCTATCGAGGAAAAGTCTTTTAAAGGAAGGGTTAAAGTTGTATCTTCTCTTTCTGATGCAGTGAATGTAAGCAAATTTTATTTTAAAAAGGATTATGTTATAATTACCTTAGGTCCTGGTAATATTTGGCAAGTTGCAGATGAGCTTAGTAGCTAATAAAACTAAATTTAAAGAGCTTAGTAGAATTGTTAGAGGTGTAGTTTGTTATAATGAGCCAATGGCTAACCATACTTCTTTTAAGGTTGGGGGACCTGCCGAAACTCTAATAATTCCTTATGAAAGTGAAGATATTTACAATATTTTAAAATTTTCGAAAGAAAACGATATTCCAATTAGCGTTATAGGATCTGGTACTAATCTTCTTGTTTCAGATAAAGGCGTAAAGGGTATTGTTATAAAAATCAACTCTCCATATGAAAATATTTCTTTTAGTGGAGAAAGAGTAAAAGTTTCTGCAGGAGTAAAAATATCTAAGCTTCTCTATGAATGTATGAATAGAAATTTATCAGGATTGGAATTCCTTACAGGGATTCCGGGGACTGTTGGTGGAGCTATCTGCATGAATGCTGGTATCGGGACTCATTCAATAAGTATGTTTTTTCTTAAAGGTTCAGTTATAGATATGGATACTCTTGATGTTAAAGAATTGTCTCATAAAGATTTTTCTTTTGATTATAGATGGAGCGTTATTCAAAAGAGCAAAAAAATAATTCTTGATGCTGTATTTGGTTTGAAAGAAGGTGAATTTTCTGAAATATCTGAGAAGGTTAAAATTCTTCAAGATAAAAGATTAAAAACTCAACCTTTAAATTTTCCAAATGCAGGCTGCATTTGGAAAAATCCTCCTGAAACTTTTGCAGGCAAACTTATTGAAGAGGCTGGTCTTAAAGGTTTCAGCATAGGGGGTGCTTCGATTTCGGATTTACACGCTAATTTTATTGTAAATTCTAATAATGCAAAAGCTCAAGATATTTATGATTTAATTAGATATGTTGAAGATATAGTTTATAATAAATTTAATATTTGTTTGGAAAGAGAAATAAAACTTTTTGGTTTATGGTAAATTTTAAATATAATTTTATTTTAAATATGTTAAATGAAATTTTTGATTCTTTTAGAGGAATTTAATTTATAAAAGGAAGGAAGGTTTATTTATGAGAATTAAGCGTTATCTTACGTTTTTTGTCGTTTTTCTTTTAGCTTTTGGGACTTTTTCAAGCTGCAAAAAACCAGCAGGACCAGAAGAAACTAAAATTCCAGAAGGAAAAATGGGTACTCTTGAATGGACTCAAGAGTATGTTGACAAGTTAGTAGAATTAGGTGTTGTTACCAAGGAAGATGCAGATGACATTTTAAGAGAAATTACAAGAGGAGAGTTTTTAAAGTGGCTTGTCACCGCAAAGGGATTGCAGGTTGTTGATAGTGGTTATGAATTTAAAGATGTTCCTAAAAGTAATCCTTATCATGACTACATTATTACTGCTGCCGTGAACGATATCGTTCCTGAAGTAGAAAATTTTAAACCAGATGATCCACTTTTACGTTATGATGCATCAATCTGGCTTGTTAACGCCTGGGGCGAACAAGCTAAAGCAGATGCTGCTAAATATACTGAACCACTAATTCCCGCTCAAGATGCTTACGATGAAATTCCATCTGAAGCCATTGGACAGATGACAATTTGTTATCTTCCAGAGTATCAGATGTTATACTACAGGTACAAAGAGGGCGATGATTTAAGATATTGTATGCCAAAGTCTCCTTTATCAGTCGGTGAGGCATGTCATAGTATTTATATGCTTACTCACCCTCCTAAGAGAGGCGGAAGACTCATTATTGGTCAGGCTCAGGAGCCCAAGACATTATTTAGTGGAGCCGATACGATGAGTGCAATGTCGCAGGTTACTGATCTTTTATACAATGGCATGATCGGTGGTTGGGATGAGAATTGGTGCCTTTATCCAGTTATGGTAAAGAGGGTTCCAACAAAAGAAAATGGATTATGGAAAATATCTGATGATGGCAGAATGGAAGTAACTTATGAACTGAGAAGTGGTTTGAAGTGGGCTGATGGGACAGATATAACTCCCGAAGATTTTGTCTTTGCTCATTATTTCTATAATCATCCATCTTTCCCCACAGTACACTCTATGGTTGATAAGTGGATTGACAAGATAGAGGCAGTTGATGCGAATACTATTAAAGTTTATTGGAATAATCATTACTTTTATGGCAATCTTGGTGTTAGTCTCATGCCCAAGAAGTGGTTCGTTGAGAAATTTAATTATGAATTAAAACCATATGATTTAAATGATCCTAATTACTATGTGGAAGATAACCCTGATACTCCAGAAGATGAGACTTTCAAATCTGAGCAATACAAAAATGATGAAGAATTTATAAGGAAAGCTGTTGGGAGTGAATATAAGGAAAAACCTTTCCACTGCGGTGCTTATAAGGTGAAAAGCTGGGTTAAAGGGCAAACCATCACTCTCGAAGCAAATGACAATTTCTTATATGGAAGACCTTTGCTTGATGAAATTATCTTCAGAACAATTGAAAGCACTGATACTCTTCTTGCTGCTGCTCTTGCAGGTAATACCGATATGACTTTAGTTGGATTTACTTTTGACCAAGCTCAACAAATCGTAAAGACTCCAGAATGTTCTCATAAGGCAGTATTTACCCCATCTTTAACCTGGGAACATATCGATTTAACTATTACCGATAGAGCTGGTAATCCTTATCCAGAACTATCCGATGTTAAGGTAAGGAAAGCTCTTCTTTATGGAATAGACAGACAAGTAATGGTCGACCAATTTTTTGGTGGAGTGCAGCCAGTATCTCACTCTTGGCTTCCTCCAAAGCATCCAGCCTATGATGAAACACAAATCACAAAATATGACTATGATCCTGAGAAGGCGCAGAAACTTCTTGATGAAGCTGGCTGGAAATTAAATGAGTCTACAGGTAAGCGAGAGAAAGATGGGAAACCATTTTCAATAATATTTTCAACTACTGCTGGCAACAAGACAAGAGAGCAGGTTCAAGCAGTTGTTGCAGATCAGTGGAGAGAGATTGGCATAGATGTTTTAGTTAAGAATGAAAACTCAACAAGCTTCTTTGGAACCACCCTTCAAACGAGGGAATTTTCAGGTCCATCGGCTTTTATGTATGCTTGGGTTATGGGTCCTAATTCGAACCTATACTCAATCGTTAACTCATCACAGATCCCAACTGAAGCAAACGGCTATACAGGGCAGAATTTTACAGGGTATAAAAATGAAACAGTTGACAAACTAACTAATGAAGTATTTGAATCAATGGATAAAGAAGAAATTTACAGCAAGCTTAAAGAGTGTCAAAAGATTTTAACAGATGAACTTCCATCTCTTCCACTTTTTACGAGGGTTGATGTATCAAGCGTGCATAAAGATTTGAGAGGCTTTAGGCCAACCGGGACACAAACTGCTATGACATGGAATGCCCCATGGTGGTATTGGGACAGATAGATTTTCAAAAGTTTCATAAGTAAAGTTTTAGGAAGGGATAGGTTTTTGGTATGTGGCAGTATATAGTTAGACAGTTACTTCAGAGGTTGTTGATACTATTTATAATTTCCTTTCTTGCGTTTATAATCCTTGGTCAAATGGACGATCCTGTGCAGCTCTTAAAAACTATGAATCCATTGATAACGCAGACAGAGATAAATGCATACATTAAACAACAGGGATTAGATAAACCTATTGTAATAAGGTATTTTTACTGGGTGAAAAATGCTTTGTTGTACCAGGATTTTGGCATATCGAGACAATATTATACGCCAACGTTTGAACTTCTTATGCAGCGCATTCCAAATACAATATATTTGCAGGCTATAATTCTCTTAATTATAGTGTTAATCTCTCTACCTTTGGGTATATTCTCGGCAGTAAAGCAATATTCTACTTTTGACTATATATTTACATTTCTTGCTTTTACTGGTGCTGCCATACCTGCTTTTTGGTTTGCGTTGATGCTTATAATCCTTTTTGGTGTTTTGCCGTCCCCTGGCTACAGGCTACCCTTTACTGGAATGTTTTCCGACAAGGTTGTAGTTAAAGGGGTAGAGATGTCTTATGAGGCAGCTCCTCTGTATGCAAAATTTGTTGATAGGGTTAAACATCTTGTTTTACCGGTTTTATCGGGTTCTATTGTTAGTCTTGCAGGGCTCACTCGTTATACTCGCTCAGCTCTTCTTGAAGTTATAAGACAGGATTATGTAAGGACTGCTCGAGCAAAAGGTTTACCAGAAAGGAAAGTAATCTTTTCTCATGCTTTAAGGAATGCAATGATCCCGATTGCAACCATATTGATTCAATCAATCCCGGGTCTTTTTGCTGGATCTATCATAATAGAGCAAATTTTTGGTTGGCCTGGTATGGGCAAGCTAACGTTTGATGCAGTAATGAATAATGATTACACTCTTGCCATGACATCGATTATGTTTTTATCCTTCCTTACTGTTATTTTTACTCTCATAGCGGATATTTCATATGCATTTTTAGACCCACGAATTACTTATAGATAAGGAGAAAATAAATGGCAAGAAAGAACAATAAAGAAGATATACCAAGCTATAATCAACCTGTAGAAAACGATTTAATAGAAATAGGTAGCGCCAAAGAGTATACCTATTTTCAGATGGTTGCAAAGAGATTTTTTAGACACAAACTTGCTGTTGTAGGATTAGTTATCATAACGATATTGGTTTTAATGGCAGTGTTGGCTCCAATTCTTTCGGGGGGGGTTGACCCATCAAAAACCAATCTTTTAAAGAGATTTCTACCACCTTTTACGGAGGGTCATTTATTGGGTACTGATGATGTTGGGCGTGATGAGTGGGCAAGAATCCTATATGGCGGAAGAATCTCGCTTTTAATTGGTTTCCTTGGTGCAGTATCTGGAACGTTGATCGGAGGGTTGATTGGATCCATTTCTGGCTATTATGGCGGAATCCTTGATTCGATAATTATGAGAATTGTTGAAATATTCTTTTGCATACCAACTTTGCCGATTCTTGTAGTTTTTGCAAGGCTTTGGGGTGGCTCTATATGGAATATTCTCATCATACTTGTAATATTTGGATGGGCTGGTACTGCAAGGTTGGTAAGAGGAATGGTTTTATCAATTAAGGAAAGTGAGTTCATTGAGGCTTCCCGCGCTATAGGTTGTTCTAATACAAGAATTATCTTTAGACATATATTCCCGAATACGCTTGCAATGCTACTCGTTTCGATAACGCTTAGTATTGGAGGAGTTATTCTTTACGAGTCTACATTGAGTTTTTTGGGACTCGGCGTTGATCCAAGCACTCCTACCTGGGGTAATATGTTACAGAATGCACAAAATTTCTTATGGAATGCTCCACATCTTGTTATATGGCCAGGGTTATTTATATTCCTTGCAATACTTTCATTTAATTTTATTGGCGATGGACTAAGAGATGCATTAGACCCGAAACTTAAAATATAAAGGTTATTATTGGATTAATACCTTTATAAAAGAATATTTAAGTAAAAACGGAGGAGGTTATTTATATTGAGTGACTCCTCCGTTTTTTATTAGTAAAGAAGTATGAAATTAGTCGCTAAAGAAGGCATAAGTTCATATTCTGAGAAGAACTCAAAATTTATTTCTATCTGTTTCCCTATTAAAAATTTGGATGATTTTAAGGAAAAATTAGATAAAATAAAGGAAACTTACAAAGACGCAAACCACTATACATTCGCTTTGAGAGTTTTATCAGATAAATTTACCATTTATGAAAAGTTTTCAGATGATAAAGAGCCTTACGGAACTGCTGGCATGCCTATGCTTAATATTCTTAAAATTAACTCAATTGTAAATTCTGCGATTGTTACTGTAAGGTATTTTGGTGGTGTAAAGTTAGGTAAAAGCAATCTCTTTAAAGCTTACTTGAATACTGCCAACGAGGCTCTTAAAAATGCTTTAATTGAAGAATTAGTGGAGTTAATTGAGTATAGTGTTGAATTTCCTTATAATTACTACGAGAAGATATATAGGATTTTTGCAGAAAATAATGTAGATATCGTGAATAAAGATTTTTCTGATTTAGTAAAAATTGATTTTAAAATTCCTAAAGATTTAGTAGATAAGATACTTTTGGAAATCAAATCAATCTGTCCAGAAATTAAAATTAAAAATTATTTCAATTCGACCCCTTGACAATAATTTTATTGTAGTTAAAATAATTAAGCTTATTTTGTAATTTACCTTGAAAACTTAAGTGGTGTAAGTTAAATATGAGTTTTGTTTGAGTTTTAACG
>JBPOJC010000023.1:0-3745 GCA_052034135.1 Caldisericota bacterium
TCCTTTCTCAGTTAAACAGAGGTATCTACCATTTTCTTTTAAAAGCTTTGAATTGATAAAATTATTAACAATTGCCTCCTTGTCTTTTTGTATCAGATCCTTACTAATACCTTTATTTATTAGGCGAAGTCCTAACATTATTTCTTCAGTTCTCTTCTTTTTCTTAGATATTTTTTCTCTAAAAGTGGCAGGATTAATTCCCTTATCTAATCTATCAATGTAAAGGTTAAGATTTTTTGTGTTGGTAACTCTTTCATTGTTAAAAAAGCTTGAAGCAGAAACCCCGAATCCAATGTAGGGGTCCCTTAGCCAATAGTGCATGTTATGTCTGCATACAAATCCTTCTTTCGAGAAGTTCGAAATTTCATAGTGGGTATACCCCTCGACTTTTAGAAATTTTATGTACTTTTTCCAATAATATTCAATGTTTGAATCAGATGGCACTTGAATTAATCCCTTTTCTACTTTTTTTGATAGTTTAGTATTTTTATCTCTCATTAGCATATAGAGAGAAATGTGCTCTGGTTTGTAATTCTTTAAGGCAATTGTATTTAATTTAAAAGTATTCATATTTGAAAGCGGTAGTCCAATAATTAAGTCAAAATTTAAATTATCAAAATAGGCTTCTCTTGCAAGATTTATAGCATTAATAGCTTGAGCACTATTATGTATTCTTTCCACACAGTTAAGCACTTTATCATCAAAAGACTGCACACCAATGCTCAATCTATTTATATTCAGATTTTTGTAACATTTAAGTTTTGGCAGGGTAACGCTTTCTGGATTTGCTTCAATTGTTATCTCAGCATCTTTTGATATTTTATAATATTTATACAATTTATCTATAATAGACTGTAAGTATGAGATCTCAAGAAGAGAGGGTGTTCCACCACCAAAATAAATCGAATCAAAAGTTAAGCCACTTCCCTCATCTGCTCTTAAGGCTATTTCTTTTTTTAAAGCATCTACATATGAAGGAATAAAATTTAACTTTGTAAATGAAGTAAAATCACAATAATTGCATCTTTTTACACAAAAAGGAATATGAATATAGATTCCAGCTTTGGTCAAGCTTGCATTTTATAAGCTTCTAAAGTATTGCTTAGAAGCATTACTGTGGTAAGTGCTCCAACTCCACCTGGAACAGGAGTAATGTAAGATGCTAACTCTGCAACTTCGCTAAATTTGACATCACCAACAATTTTATCCGAAACAACATTTATACCTACATCAATAACAGTAGCACCTTTTTTCACAAATGAGGAGTCAATCATTTCTGCTCTCCCAATAGCTGAAACAATAATATCTGCCTCTCTTGCAACAGATGGCAGATCATTTGTTTTTGAATGACACATAGTCACTGTTGCGTTTTCAGCTAAAAGCATAAGGGAAATAGGCTTTCCAACTATTGTCGATCTACCTATAACACAGGCTTTCTTTCCAGAAATTTCAACCTTATATTCAGAAAGTAGTTTCATTATAGATAAAGGAGTCGAGGGGTAAAATAATGGTTTGCCAGCAACGAGAAGTCCAAGATTAGTAGGATTCATACAATCAACGTCTTTGTTTATTCTTATTGCACTTGCTAAATTTATAAGATTATAATTTTTGGGGAGTGGCATCTCTAAAATAATCGCGTTAACTTGAGTGTCGTCACTAAATTTAAGAATCTCTTCTTTTAAGTCATCTTCTGATAGGGTTGGTGAAAAATCGTAAACAGAAAAATTTATTCCTAATTCCTCTGATACTTTTTTCTTGCTGTTTACATAAGTTAATGTAGCTGGATTATCTCCAGAAACAATTGATACAAGCTTTGGTTTTCGATCAAGTTTACAAACCTCATCTTTAATTTCTTGCTTGATCCTTTTTGCTATCACTCTTCCATCCATTAGAACGTAACTCATTTATAATCTCTCCTAAATATTTATTTGTATTACTTTCAATTTTACCTATCTTTTTTGATTTTTCTTTAGCAGATATAACTGGCTCAATATATTTATTGTTTTTCAGAGAAACAAGAAGGGCTGCATTTGTAGAGTAAAAATTAATAGACCTTTTAGGAATATTTTTTACTTCTCCAAAAATTAAAGGTGTAATTAACGAGAGCCTGAAAATCGATCCATATCTTAAATTTATAAGTTTTTTGTAATTTTTATAGTCAAGCAAACCTCGACTTATGCTACTTTCAAAATTCTGCGAAAGAGCGATGCTTTTTAAAGTTCTTTTTAATTCATTGCTTGCCTTTTTAAAACCTTCAATACTTGCAAATTCTATTCCACCCTGCGCTAGGTAGAGATCTCCATACACAAGTGATAGCTTTGAATCAAGAGTCTTTACGTTTTTATGGAGAGTAAAATCGAAAAAGAGTGTTGATTTAAGTAGAAATGAGATACAACAAGCAAATCTCAAAGATAAGTCTTCAGTTATTTTTGAAAAGTGTGAACTTAAATAAATTAATTTCAGAAGCTCCTCAAGATAATCATTTTCTCCACTTAAGTTGATTACTTCGTCACAGGTTAGATTTTTTTCGGTAGTTCTGAATGTAGTTAAAGCTTCTTTCATCCATTTGGAAAAAGAAGCTTTAACCTTATATTCATTCATTATAATGTTGTTATAAGAATTAACGTTTCCTGTATTGTCTTGCTTTTCTTGCTTTTCTAAGGCCGTATTTCATTCTTTCTTTTATTCTAATATCTCTAGTAAGGAGATTTTTTTCTTTCAAAATAAGTTTTGTGTATGGAAAAACTTCGCTAATAGCTTTAGCAATACCGTGTCTTATAGCATCAGCCTGCGATGATATTCCCCCACCCTCAACATATATTTTAAAGTCCATACTGCCTTCTTTGCCAGTTAATTTGAGGGGTTCGAGAATTTTATAATTTTGATAAAAAGATGGGAAATATTCTTTGTAATCTTTTCCATTGATCAATATTTTACCAGTTCCTGGTTTGGCTATAACTTTTGCAATAGAGCTCTTTCTATAGCCAGTACTTATTTTTTGTTCTGTCATAGCAATCTATCTCCTTTATTTTAAATCCAAAATAATTGGTTTTTGAGCTGCGTGAGGATGATCTTCTCCTGCGTATACCTTAAGTTTTTTAAATGCCTTTCTTCCTAAAGGTGAGTGTTTCATCATTCCCCATACGGCAACCCTTATTATATATTCAGGATTTTTTGCACGCATTTTTGAAAAAGATGTTTTCTTAAGTCCTCCGGGATATAGAGAGTGTCTATAGTAAATTTTTTCTTGTTCTTTTTTCCCGGATACTTTAACCTTTGAAGCATTAATAACAATCACATAATCGCCAAGGTCAGCATTTGGAGAATATTCAGGTTTATTTTTACCTAATAAAATGTTCGCAATTTTATCTGCAACTCTTCCTAAGGTTTGGTCCTTTACATCAACAAGATACCACTTTTTATCTACTTCACTTTCATTAAAATAATGTGTACCCATAATAAATCCTCTTTTACTTTTATATTTCAAACCTAAGAATATACGAATATATTATATAAAGTCAACTGTAATTTTAGTAATAAAATGTGGAGCTTCATGTGTTTTGCAAATAAATTCACTATCTTATGATTATAAATATATTTGTATTTCAAAAAAATCTCAAAATTATTTCAATTCGACCCCTTGACAATAATTTTATTGTAGTTAAAATAATTAAGCTTATTTTGTAATTTACCTTGAAAACTTAAGTGGTGTAAGTTAAATATGAGTTTTGTTTGAGTTTTAACG
>JBPOJC010000021.1:0-2830 GCA_052034135.1 Caldisericota bacterium
TTATTACTCTGTTTAGGATAAGCAATAATATATGAGATAGAGTTTTCTTATCAAGATGTTTTTGTAATATACCAGTAAGTCCAATTTGTTTGAATATTGTAAGAAGAAATACTATTTCTCCATATGATGTATAAAATTCATTGAAAATTGACCCACCTTAGAATTAAATTTATTCATCAATTTCTTTCCTTCTATAACTTTTTCCATTCATATTTAGTATAATAGCATTTTGAGTAATTCTATCAAGTAGTGCCATTGTCAATGCCTGGTCTTTAAAGATTTTAATCCATTCAGAGAAGACTAAATTACTTGTAATAATTGTACTCCTTACCTCATACCTTAAAGCAATGTATTGAAATAATAATTCAGCTCCTTCAAGATCAAAAGAGATGTATCCTAACTCATCTAAAACTACTAAATCTAACTTCCCAAAGGTTTTTGCAAATCTTGTTAAGCCTTTCTCGCTCTTGGCTTCTTTAAGCTCATTAATGAGACCAGCTGCTGTTTTGAATAGCACATGATATCCCATTTCACAAGCTTTAACTCCGATAGAAATGGCAAGGTGTGTTTTTCCAGTACCAGAATTACCAACCATTATCAGATTTTGATTAAATCTTAAGAAATCAAGATTTTTAAGATATTGTAAGTTATCTTTAGCATCTTTGGGAAGTTTATCAAGTTCAATCTGCTCAAAGCTCTTAATTGTAGGAAATCTTGCTGATAGAATTCTCTTTTGTTTTCCTTTTTCATCTCTTGATTCTTCCTCAGCTTTAAGTATCTGAATTAAATATTCGGGGTAGGTTATTTTCTTTTCAATGGCTTCTCTTGTTACTGATTCATATGTAGCAAATATACCCGGAAGCTTTAATCTCTTACATAAAGATTGAATCTGGTTGTCCATTTTATTTATTTTCTCCTTCTTTTCATTTCTCTGTTTTTCATTCTTTTATTTCTTTTCCTTCCTCCTTTTCACTTTAAGGTTTCTGAGTTATTTGAATTGTTAAGTAATTTATCATAAACAGATGGATTAACATTCACGAAATAGCTTGAAGCCTTATCATAATTGAAAGATATCTGAGATGGTTCTATCTTTTGATTTAGAACATTGAGTATTAAATCTATTGTAGGTTTTATTCCCTGTGTCATAAGAGAGTCAATAACATTAAGTAATATCTTTTCATCCACTCTTCGTAGTAGTAGCATAATATCAATGAAATCTCTCGGATTATTTCTATAGTATTTTTCATAAAGTAGCTTGAAAGTTTCATGAACTTTCTCCCATACTAATGATCCCTCTAAGGCTCCTGGTTTTTTATGGAGTGTCTGCAAATAATGATTAATATTTAGGGAATACTTCCATTTTCCAAACAATCTATTGTGTGAAGCCATAATACTATTTTTATCAGAACCAAGGAGTTCTATTCTATCTGGATAAGCTTTAATCCACACTACTTTTGAACAATAATCTTCTGGTACAGAATACCAATTCCTTTCAAAGGTAATTTGATAATATCTGTTAAGACACCTTGTTTCTAATATGAAATTATCATATCTTAAGGAAGGAAGAGGGTTAAGTTTATCAACATTTTTCCTTAATGCATCTATAGGGGTTAATTCTCTTCTGTAAACAGGGGAACTATTTATTTCAATTAGTTTGCTCTTTATGTAATCGTTGGCTTCTTTTAGATCTTTGAATGAATCATGCTCAGAAAAGATATGGTTCCTAACAAAACCAATAGATTCCTCATCCGTTCCTTTTTCTTCTGGTGAATAGGGATTACATATTCTTACTGAGAAAGAATAATTTGATGAGAATCGGTAGAATTCTTCATTTATCTCTCTTGTTCTTGCATTATTAACAACAGTCTTTAAATTATCGTAAGCAATCTCATTTGGTACTCCTCCTATAGCATCAAAGAAATCAATATGAGATTGAATAACAAATTGTAGTGTTTCTCTTGGATAAAGAAGGAGAAAACGGAAGAGGGAATTACGAAGAACAAAGGATGCTAAGGGGATATTCCTTGTAACTCCATCTAATTTTAATGGAGCATGTCCCCAATCAAACTCACATGAAGAACCCTTGTAAGGAACCTGCTGGATAAATACTTCCTTAGGAACATTCTCTTTCTTCCAATCCCTTACTATTCTATCAACGGATGATTGACTTACTTTGAACCCTAATGTTAAAAGTTTATCATGAATAGTTGTATTCTTGTATTTAAGTTTCTTTGGCTTACTTTGATTTTCTTTTAATAACTCATATATTTTAGATTCTGCTTCATAAGGTAACAAACGATGTCCTATTGAAACCTTCTTCTTTTGAACAAGTTCAGGAAGAGGTATATTTGGATTATCTTCAGTTTTTGCAAGCCATAGTTTAACTGTATTCTTTGAAATTCCTAATATTCTTGCTGTTTCTCTTTTGGATCCAGTTTCTCCGTATACTTTAATAATACTCTCTACATCTTTCACACTTTTCACCTGCTTTCACCATCCTTATTAAAGATTTTTTAATTTTATAAATAAGAATGGTTAAATTTAAATAAGCAGGTGGGTCATGTTTCTTTGACGCATATGGGTCAGATTTGTTATAATTTATACATATGAATATGATTCATCAAATATTTCACCTATATCTTCATAAACTATTGCATCTGGATTATTAAGAACTTTTTTTAAGTTCTCTCTTTGATGAGGTAGAAGCTTTGTAACATTTAATAAATATTTATGTTTTGTTTTACCAGATTCAGTTCTATATGATTCAACAATCCAGAATGTTTCATATTCTTTATCTCTAAACTTTGATAAACATCTTTTAATAAACATA
>JBPOJC010000108.1:0-3775 GCA_052034135.1 Caldisericota bacterium
AAGAAAGCTTCGTCAGTGTCTGCAAATTTAAATGAATCGCATGAATATATAGCAGACCAGATTGGTGTTTGGAATGAAATTGATAGAATTGCCCATAATGCAAATATTCATTCCGAAACAGGTGCGATGAAAGATATATTCTACGCAAAGATGGAGGATTTGGACAAGTTCTTAGAAGCATTTAAATGCGAACCTCATCAAAAGGGTTTGCTTGTTACCATTAATGGCGAAGTAGTTGGTTTTGATGCTATTTCACTTGATTCTGCATATAAAAAGCTTCATCCAAAATTAGTCAAAAGTTATGCAATGGATGCTATCTTACAGAAAAAGAAGAAAAGTGTGCTTCCATCTCTCGAGAAAGCGAAAGACTTCATTAAAGAAGCGATAGCAGCTCACGGAAAAAGATATAAATCAATAGGATATGGTTGGGATTATCGATTTGAAGGTGAAAATATTGTTGGTTCATCCCTTATATACAATAGAAATGTAATTCATACAGCTTTCTTTAGAATAGAAAAAAGCGGTGAAATTGGTACTATAACCGGATACGACCAGCGCAAACACTTCAGAACATATATGTAGTAAATATGTATTTGTCTTGTTAAGATTATCTGCGTATAGGAAATCATTAATATACAATAGAAATTTTTAATCCTAAATTTCTTAACACGCTTTACTTATATACTGTTATTTCTCTTGTGTCATTATTCCAATCAACTGTGTAGCCAAATGTTTCAAATACGAAGCGTAGTGGGACTAATCCTTCATTAGCTCCATCAATTTTCTTAAGAATTGGTGCGACATCAATTGTAATCATTTTACCATTGTAATATGCAACTTTGCTATTTATTGTTAGGCGTAGCAGGTTTTTATTAGAATCAATCAATTCAATGTCTGTGTTTTGAGTTGTTGGTTCGTAAAGATAATTTATTTTTATTCCGATATGTTTTGACAGAAATTTTGCTGCAAGAATAGACCTATTGTTTACAATAAAAATTGGCAAGGGCAATATGCCTGATTCTACATTAGTTCCTTTTATAATGTTAACAGAAACTGAGTCTACTTTGAATACAGCCTTGAATTCTGTCTCATTAGCCCTTAAAGAAGTATTTATATTAATAAGTAGGAAGAAAACAAACATAAAAACTAAGAACTTTTTAACCATAGACTCCCCCTAAACAAATATTTTAGATTTGAGCCAACTTTTTTCTTGAAATAAGGCATTAAAACTTCCTTTAAAAAATAATCTCACTTTTATTTATCTAACCCCGTCTAAAGTATAATAAATTTATCAAGTAGCACAAATCGTCATATATCATTATAATTATAATATGGACACAAAACATAAAGTTATTATTGGAGATTCAAGAATGATGAGGGAAGTTCCAGACGAATCCGTGCATCTTATCATTACTTCTCCCCCTTATTGGCAACTAAAAGATTATGGCAATGAAAAACAAATTGGTTTTAATGATACATACGAAGAGTACATAAACAACCTTAATTTAGTATGGAATGAATGCCATAGAATTTTACATAAAGGTTGCCGTTTGTGTATTAATGTAGGTGATCAGTTTGCTCGCTCAGTTTATTATGGCAGATACAAGGTTATTCCAATAAGGACTGAAATAATCAAGTTTTGCGAGAGTGCAGGTTTTGATTATATGGGTGCTATAATTTGGCAAAAAGTTACTACCTGTCGCACAACAGGCGGAGCAACAGTAATGGGATCTTTTCCATACCCCAGAAATGGAATCATTAAATTAGATTACGAATTTATCTTAATTTTCAAGAAATATGGAAATCCACCAGAGGTTAGTAAAGATATTAAAGAGAAATCAAAGTTAACACAGGAAGAATGGAACCAATATTTTGCTGGACATTGGAATTTTCCCGGCGAGAAACAGGATAAACATTTAGCAATGTTTCCTGAGGAATTACCAAAGAGACTTATTAAAATGTTTAGTTTTGTTGGAGATACTGTACTTGATCCATTTCTTGGAAGTGGTACTACTTCCTTGGCAGCCAAAAATTTAAATAGAAATTCTATCGGATATGAAATAAATGAGGATTTTGTTCCTATCATAAAGGAAAAACTTGGAGTGAAGCAAAGCACAATTTTCAAGGATATAACCTTTGAAGTAATCAAACAGAGGGAATTAAAAATAAATTTTAAAGAAGAAATTAAGAATTTACCTTATATTTTCAAAGATATGATAAAATTTGAGAAAAAAGTTGACCTCAAAAAGTTAAATTTTGGCTCTAAAATAGATAATTCTTACTCTGAAAGAGAAATATATTATACAGTTCAAGAAATAATCTCACCAGAAATTTTGATTTTAAATAACGGATTAAAAATCAAGTTATTAGGTGTAAAAGAGAATCCAGCAAAAAAAGGAATTGCTATTCAATTTTTAAGAGAAAAAACACTTGGGCAAAAGTTATTTATGAAGTTTGACAACACAAAATATGATGAGCATAATACCCTTCTTTGCTATCTTTATTTGGTGAATAATACTTTATTGAATGCACATTTAATTAAAAATGGTCTAGTCGATGTGGATACCACTTGTGATTACAAATATAAGATGAGATTCTTGAACTTGCAAGATACATGTAGTTCAAAGAGAATTTAGTATGATAGTAAAGATCACCACGGAAGAAATTAGAAAATATCTTGACATAGATACACCAGAGTTTCCGAAGTATGTTGCACCGCTCATAAATCTGGCAAATCAATATGCGCAAGGAACACGTCCAAGAGTTGTAGGACAGATGAGTGAACTTATACAAGAATTTGACGGTAGAACTCTATCTGAATGGGAAAATTGGTATTTAATAAAAATCCTGACGCAATTAAAAATGCCACTGAGAAAATAGTACAAAAATTACAAGAGCTAAAGGATGCTATGAATATTATAGATCGAGAAACTGTTGAACAATGGGTGAGAGATTTAGTGATTGTGAAAACTTTCGCCGGTTTAAGATTTCAAGAAGCAATACTTAAAAAAGGTGCAGAGATAAAAGAAACAAATTATCGACTATCTGGTCCAAATGAGGAATCAATGGGAATTGACGGATACATTAGTGATATTCCAGTTTCAATAAAACCTTACACATATAAAGCGAAATCAGCATTACCAGAATATATAGGTGTAAAAATTATTTATTATACCAAAGTTGATGATGGGATTGATGTTGATTATGAAGAGATATTACAATAGTCAAATAATGTGTTACCTAAATCTTTATTATACCTGAATTATCTGTAAAAGATTTCCTAATAAAAATTATAAACTTCGTTAATGAAGTTGATGGCGTGCTAAAACCCACCAATGTGACGATTTTGTTATTCTGTGATAATCCACAGGAATTTATTCCCCAAAGCAGAATAAAAATCGCAAGGTATAGGGGCAACACGAGGATTGAGTTTATTGATTTAAGAGAAATTTTAGGTCCATTTTATAATTACGCGATAATTAAATGATTATACGATTAACGGAATTCTTACAGATTACTACATAATTTTATTATTAGAAAATCCTGTATACTATTTATGAACAGAGAAAATACACTTTTGGTGGCGTATATGATGGCACTTAAAATAAAAAATGGATTTATATTTATACATTTGACTAACGAGGAAATGGATTTTAATTGGATGTCAAACAAAATCTTCCTGCTGGTGGGAAATAGGTAAATGTGGTTTAGACTATCTATTCATAGTCATTACCCAGATGTTTAATTAGATGAATTCATCATTATGCCAAACAAT
>JBPOJC010000037.1:0-17825 GCA_052034135.1 Caldisericota bacterium
GTAATTAATAATATTATAGGGACACTAAATGTTATAGAAGTCTGCATAGAGTCAAATATTCCACAGTGTGTAATAATATCAACAGATAAGGCAGTTGAGCCGAAAAATATTATGGGTATGACAAAAAGAATTTCTGAGCTAATAATACTTTCTCTTGATAGTAAAACTAATACAAAGTTAAGCGCAGTGAGATTTGGAAATGTTCTTGGTAGCAGGGGAAATGTCTTAGAGGTGTGGAAAAAAGAGTTTGAGAGGGGTGAACCACTTAGTATAACAGACCCGAATATGAGAAGATACTTTATGTTGACCAGCGAAGCAGCTGCTTTAAGTATTGAGGCAAGTACTTTATCAAATGGTGGTGATATACTAATTCTTGATATGGGTAAAGAAGTTAGAATGATTGAGCTCGCTGAGGCTTTTTGCAAAGTACAGAATACTTCTCTAAAAGACGTAGGAACAAAAATTATAGGCATAAGACCCGGAGAAAAATTAGAAGAAAAGCTTTACTCAAAAAATGAGCAAATTGTTAGAACTGAACATGAAAAGATCTTTAGGATCAATAACAACTTAAATTTAGACTGGGATGATTTGAAAGAGCAAATTGAAGAGCTTAAAAATTTAGTCAACAATGGAGATAGAGAATCTTTGATTAAAGTTCTGTCAAATTTATCAAAATTATGAATAATACTAAATTCATAAACTTTATTTATGAAAATCTAATCTAATACAAGGTATTAAGGATAAAAAGTTGTCCGTCAACATTTAAAAATAGAAATAGAAGTAAAAAAATTTTGTTTAGCTTAAGAATAGTTTTCTAATAAAAAGGTCTTAAACTTTCTAAGTGCTATACCTCTATGACTAAAAGAGATTTTTTCATAAAAGCTCATTTCAGCAAAAGTCTTTCCTTTTTCTATGTAATAGAATATTGGATCATATCCAAATCCTTCTTTGCCTCTCTCCTCTGTAAGTATTAAACCACTTGCTTCTCCCTCAAAGAAAAAAGATTTGTTATCTATCCGAAAATATAGAATACAAACAAATTTTGCAATTCTTTCTTTCTCTGATAAATTCTTTATTTCTTCCATTAATTTTTTTCTATTATCAGGATCAAGTCCAGAAGGAGAATATCTTTTAGAAAAAACCCCAGGTTTACCATTTAATGCCGGAACTATGAGCCCAGAATCATCTGATAGGGTTGGTTTTAAAGTTTTCTCAAATATGAAGTCTCCCTTTGCTTTCGCATTATCCTTAAAAGTTAAAAAATTTTCAAGATAAGAAGGAATACTTATGTCTAAATTAGACGGCGTTGAAACCTTAATGGAAAGATCTTCAAGAACATAGTTTATTTCTTTGATCTTCCCTTTGTTTTCCGAGGCTATTACTATTTCACTTAATTGCAGCATCTTGTGCTACAAACAATTCGTTTATTCCTTTATAACCGAGCTCTATAATTTTTATTAAATCATTTATTTTGAATGGATGTTTTTCGCCTGTTCCCTGGATTTCTATTATATCTCCGTTTTTATCCATTATTATATTAAAGTCTCCGTCTGCGTTGGAATCTTCTTTAAAATCAAGATCAAGTAACAGTTCGCCATACACTATTCCAACACTTATCGCTGCAACTTGCCTAATAATGGGAAGGAGATTAAGATTAAGCTTCTTTAAAGCAAGTACAACAGCAACAAATCCACCTGTTATTGCAGCTGTACGGGTTCCTCCATCTGCTTGTAAAACATCACAATCAACTATTATTGTTTTTCCTCTAAGTTGTTTTAGATCAACTGTTGATCTTAAAACTCTTCCTATAAATCTTTGAATTTCTATACTTCTTCCATGTCTTAAAGTGCCAAATTCTCTTGCAGTTCTTGTCACCCCAGATGTTGGTAGCATTGAGTATTCAGAAGTTAACCAACCCTGGTCTGAATTCTTAAGAAATGGTGGAACTTTTTCTTCAATAGTAGCAGAACACAACACTTCCGTAGAACCAATTTTCATTAGCGCAGAACCATTTGCAAATTCAAGATAGTTTGGAATTATCTCGACTTTTCTTAGCTCATCGCTTTTTCTGCCATCTTTTCGTAAAAATATATTCATTTCTAATATCTTAATCTACTGTTAAAGTTTTACTTATATTTCTTGGAAAGTCAGGATTTAAATCGTCATTAACACTTGCATAATAAGCAATTAACTGTGTGGCAATTGTATCTATGAAGGGAGTGAAATATTTATCAGCATCAGGAAGTGGTATAACTTTTGTACTGTTTTTTTCATATTCTGAAAGATATGGGGAAATTGTTATAACGTAACCATTTCTACAGGTAATCTCATTTATATGCGATATAACCATTTGTGAATCCTCTTTACAGGTTACAAAAATTATAGGGTAACCCTCTTCCACTATTGATAAAGGTCCGTGCTTAAATTCAGAAGAATACATTCCTTCGCAATGCCTATAAAAAACCTCTTTTATCTTTAATGCACCTTCAAGAGCAGTTCCATAGTTAATTCCATACCCTAAATAATAAAAGTCATTTGCACTTCCACAAATGTTTTCGACAAGATCCTTGCACAAAGGCTCAGCCACTTTTAGGGTGTTTTCTAAAAGAGACGGAATTTCATCTATATTTTTTAATATATCAGTAGCTTTTGGGACTCCTAATTTAGATCCAATAAAAGCTGATAAATAAAGAAGGAGAAAAATCTGATTCATAAATGTTTTCGTAGCAGGAACACTTACTTCAAGTCCAGCTGCAATATTTAGAAATTTATCACTTTTTATTGCAATAGATGACCCAATATTGTTTACTATACCGATTATTTTTCCTTTATTGCTTTTTCTAAGCGAATTTATTACATTAATAACATCTTTTGTCTCACCGCTTTGTGATACACATATAACTGCGTCTGATGCATCAAAAGTATCAAGGTAATATTCATTAAATGCTCCAGCAATAAATGGAAATACTTTTAAATTTGTTAAATTGCTTAAATAATATGCCCCTATGAGGCAGGCGTGATAAGAAGTACCTGAACCAATCAAGAATACTCTTTTTGAATTATTCAGTATATCAACTACTTGAGAAATATCCGAAGCAGAGTTTTTAAGAAGTTCAAGAAGTTCTTTTGTTTTTTTGGGTTGTTCGTAAATTTCCTTTAACATATAATGAGGAAAACCTTCAAGATTTGCTGATTCAATTGAGATAGTTGATTTTTCAGGCTCTCTTTTTATTTCTATTCCGCTTTCTATATCAAATATCTGATAATTTTTACTGTCGTAAATTACAAATTCTCCATCATTAAGTCTAACAATTTGGTCTGTCAATTCAAGAATTGAAGGAAGATCAGATGAGCAGCATATAAAGTCTTTTCCAATGCCCATATAAAGAGATGAGCCCATCTTTACTGCAAGCATTTTTTTAATGTCTTTTTGGGAAACTATAAAAGCGTAATCACCCTCCAAAATTTTGTTAGCAAGCATGATAGCTTCTTTTATGTCCTTAGTTTGATCAAAATATTTTTCAAATGCATGCACTACTACTTCGCCATCATTTGTTCCTCTTATTGTGTGCCCTTCTCTTGTAAATTCTTCAATTAGAGAAGTAGTATTCACAATATTTCCATTATGTGCGCCTATTATATCACCATCACAGTCATAATGCGGTTGAGAATTTTCTTGTGAAGGTTGGCCAAAAGTTGCCCATCTTAACTGCACAATACCACGATTTCCGCTAAGTTCTTTTATATTTAACTCATTCACAACTTTATCTAATTTTCCCGGAGCCTTTCTTAAAGTAGTTTCACCATTAATTGAAAACACTGCGAAACCAGCTGAGTCATAGCCTCTGTATGTTAGTCTTTTTGCAGCTCTAATAAGAATTTCACCAAGATCTTTTCTTTCTGAATCAAATATTATTCCAAAAATGCCACACATCTTTTTTTATTATTCATCCTTTCTAAATTAAATAGCTCGTAAAATAAACATTAATAAGCCGTTAATTATGCTCATTATTATTGCTAAGAAAATTGCTACGGGGAAGAAATTAGGTATGTTAAAGCCTGGAACTATATATGAAACAGTATATAGAATTAAAGCGTTTACAACAAAAGTAAATAATCCAAGGGTTAAAATATTTAAAGGAAGTGTAAGTATTATTAAAATTGGTCTAACGAGTAAGTTAAAAATTGCAAGTATTATGGCAGACAACAATGCAATCCATAATGAATCAACTTTTATCCAGCTACTTATTAATGTTGACAGTAACATAAGTGATATCCAATTTGCAATTATTGATAAGAAAAAATTTCTCACCTTTTATTCTTCCTCCTTTTCAACAATTTCCCTACTTTTAAAAGCTTTTTTAAGAGTTAATTGATCGGCGTATTCTATATCGCTTCCCACTGGTAATCCTGATGCTATGCGAGTAATTTTTATATCTTTATCTCTGAGCTCTTTTACAATAAACATTGCCGTTAATTCACCATCATAGGTTAAATTGGTTGCTAAAATCAACTCTTTTATTTGCGAAGAGAGAATTCTATTAATTAATTTATTAATACCTAATTCTACTGAATCAACTTTATCTGCTGGTTTTAGAACACCGTGTAAAACATGATAAAGACCATGATATATACCAGTTCTTTCAATAGATATTAAATCTTTTGTATCTTCAACCACGCAAATTGACGAATTATCCCTTGTTACATCTTTACAAATATCACATAAATCATCTTCGGAAAGATTAAAACAAATTTTACACTTCTTTATTTTTTTTCTTCCATCAATCAATGAATTAATTAATTCAGAAAAATCCTCTTCGTCTGCTTTTAAGATATAAGACGCAATTCTTTCTGCACTTTTGGGACCAATGCCGGGAAGTTTATTAAGTTCATCAATTATTTTTTGATATGATGGAATATAGTTTTGCATCAAACATTAATTCCTAAGTCTTTTGCAAGTTTTTGAGTACTATTTTTCATAGCATTTTTTGCTTCATTTAAAGCTTTATTGGTTGTATCAATTATTGTTTTCTTAAGAATGTCTAAATTCTTTTCATTCAGTAAAGATGGATCAATATCAATCTTTTTTATGGATAAATCGCCTTTCACAGTGATAGTGACTTTATTGTCCCTGCTTGCGCTTGTAAATTCCATTGCATTGATCTCATCTGTTAATTTTTTTAATTCTCTGATTTTATTAATGTTATCAAACATTCCCATTTTTACTTATCCTCCTTAATTTCTCTTACTTCCTGAACCGTTGCATCAAACAAATTCAACATATTTATTATACCTTGATCTTTAAGAATTTTATCTTTTGGTTTTTCTTCTACTTTCTCTTTTTTCTCTTCTTCAATGCGTGGAGAGAGAACTATGTTTTTACCGCAAAAAAGAATAAAATTCTTCTGAATTTTATCTTCCCAAATTTCAAGCTTTTTGGCATTCTTCATTTGAAATTCTTGATTTTTTGGGAAAATAATTTCTGCCTTAGATTCATCTATCTCTTTAAATTTTGTTTTTGCTAAAAGTATATATGTTGGAAGATCTTTTTCCTTTAAATACATTAAAAATTTTTCCCATATATCTAATTGTTCTTCTTCTACTACTTCTTCTTTCGCCACTGTCGATTTTGTAGCAGCTTGAACTTGTTTCTTATCAATAGGATTTGAAAACTCATTTTTAAGCCTCAATATTTCTATTTCAAACAAAAGAAATGGGTCAAGTATATAACGCATCTTATACAAGATATCTTCAAAAGAAGATATCATATCGAGTAAAAAGTTTTCATCAATTAAATTTGCTTGAGTTATATATTTTTCTTTCTCTTCTATAGGGATAACTTTGAGAAGATTTAAGATCTTATCAGACTTCTTTAAGATAAAAAGGTCTCTCGCGTAAGCTATAACCTCTTTAGTAAATTCTGTTATATCAACTCCTGAGGTTAAAATATCATTAAGAAAATTGAGTAATTCACTAAAATCTTCTTCTAAAAAAAACTCAAACATTTGATAAATTTTGTCTGTACTCACTCTTCCTACAATGTTTAATACATCTTCTTCTTTTATTTGACCATCACAATAGGATAATAGTTGTTCAAGTAGAGATTCTGCATCTCTTAAAGAGCCTTCCGAAACATCAGCGATTCGCATAAGAGCTTTATCCTCTATAGGTATACCTTCGTTTTCTACTTCTGCTTTGATCTTTTCTGCAATTAGTCTTGGAGGTATCCTCTTAAAATCAAACCTCATGCATCTACTAATTATTGTTTGGGGTAGTTTATGGGATTCAGTAGTAGCCATTATAAAGACAGTGTGAGATGGAGGTTCCTCGAGTGTTTTTAGAAGTGCATTAAAAGCTTCACCTGTAAGCATATGAACTTCATCGATAATATAAACTTTGTATCTTGCCTGAACAGGAGACAATTTAACTCGTTCTCTTAATTCTCTAATATTATCTATCCCTCTATTTGAAGCAGCATCTATTTCGATTACATCTAAATTTGTTCCTTTTGTTATGCTCTCACACATATGACAGGCTTGACAAGGATCAGCGGTAGGACCTTTTTCACAATTTAAGGATTTAGCAAGTATTCTTGCAATTGAAGTTTTACCTGTACCCCTTGGTCCACAAAATAAATAAGCATGAGAGATCCTATTTAATGTAATTGAATTTTTAAGTACTTTTACAGTATCCTCTTGCCCATATACTTCGTCAAAAGATTGTGGTCTCCATTTTCTGTATAAAGTAATATACATATATTCATTACATCCTTTCCGGGGCTTGAATCCCGATAATGTTGAATAATTCTTTTAAAATCTTCTCAGTAGCAGAAACAACTGAAAGACGAGCTTTTTCTAACTCTTTTTCTACACCAACCACTCTGCAGGCTTCATAGAAATTATGAAATTTGTCTGCAATTGTAAGGATCTTGGATGTTATTATATTGGGAGAATAATCCTTAAAAGCTTTAAAAATGAAATCCGGCATTTTTGCAAATTCTCTAAGAAGTGCGATCTCTTCTTCTTTTTCTAAGAGAGAAAACGAAATATCTTCTAAGCTGACTGATTCCATTTTTATGTGATTTTCTGCTTCTCTAAGTATTCCTCTACACCTTGTATATGCATATTGAGCATAGAATACAGGATTTTTTGGATCCTTGCTTTTAGCAACATCAATGTCAAAGTTTAAATGAGAGTCATTTGATCTTGTGAGGAAAATAAACCTTACAACATCTGGTCCAACCTCATCTATAAGCTCTCTTAATGTTACATATTCGCCGCTTGATTTGGACATTTTTATTTCTTCTTTTCCTCTAAAAAGATGAACAAGCTGGTAAGTAACAGTTTTTAGTTTATTAACATCGTAACCTAAGGCTTTTAAGGCATATTTTAGAGGATTCGCATGGCTTTGATCCGCTCCCCAAATATCTATTAATAAATCAAAACCCCTTTCGAATTTATTTCTGTGATATGCAATATCGCCTGCAAGATAAGTTGGAGAACCATCGCTTCGCAATAAGACTCTATCTTTATCGTCTCCGAAAGCAGTGCTCTTAAACCATACAGCACTATCTGCAACGTAAGTAAAGTTTAATTCTGTAAGCATTTTTATTGTTTCTTCTATGTAACCATTGTGAAGTTCATGCTCCATAAACCAATTATCAAATGAAACATTTATAAGAGAGAGGTCTTCTTTTATTATTTCTAACATTTTAGATAGACTGTATGAAGAAATTTCGCTTATTATTTCTTCTTCGTATTTTTCTAACAATGAATCTTTATACTTTTCAATTAATTTCTCAGCTATTTCTGTAATATATTCACCCGGGTAAAAATCTAAAGGAGGAGACACTTCACAATTTAGTAGAACTTTGTACTTGTAAAGTACAGACCTCCCCAATTTTAATATTTTTGATCCTGTATCATTAACATAAAATTCTTTTTCTACGGTAAATCCATTTAGTTTAAATAGGTTTGCTATTGTATCTCCTATTGGTCCCCCTCTTGCATTTGCTACAGTTATAGGTCCTGTTGGATTTGCGCTCACAAATTCCACCAACACTCTCTTATCTTTTCCTACATCAGAAGAAATATAATTTCTACAATTTGTAAGGATTTCCCTTAATACTTCTATCAATGTTTCTCTTTTTATCCAGAAATTAAGATAGCCGTTTTGAGTAGCATCTATTGAAGAAATAAAAGATATATCATCCAATACGTTTTTAAGTTCTTCTCCAATTTCTTTAGGGTTTTTTGAATATTTTCTTCCTAAAATTAATGGTAGTGTAGTTGAGTAATCACCGAGAGATGGATTCGGGGGTTCATCTATTATTATTTGCGAAGAATCAATTTCATAATTAGTTGATTTCATTGATTCTTCCAAGATTTTCTTTAATTCTTCTTTTATTTGCATTATTTAATTAAAGAGCTGTAACTCAGAGCCCCACAGTTAATTGGTTAATTACTCTTTTTACTCCTTCGATTTCACCTACTTTTTCCTCTAAATACAACATATCATTGTAGCTTTTAACCTCTCCACTTAAGAATACAATTCCGTTTATTACAAAGATTCTTATTTTCTTTAAGGACAAGCTTTCTCTATCTAAAATAATCTTTTTTATTTCTTCCTCAATTTTTTCTTCAAATGGTGTATTTATTGAATCAACTGAATAAGAAATAACTATATTCTTTACTCCTTCAATTTTAGAAAGTATTTCATATATCTTATTCTTTAATTCTAAGTCATCGCGCTTAAGTTGAGCTTTAAAGTAAATTACACCTTTCTTAACTTGAAAATTGTATTCAACCAATTCTTTGATTTTTGCTTTTTCTATAGTTTTTACAACTTCGTTTGCTAATCTTGTGTCAGAAAAAGTTATTGATGGTTTAATTTTTATTTGATCGCGTATCTTTTTTTGCAACGGTAAGGAGTTTTTGATTATATTCAATAGTAAATTTTTTTCATACAAAGTTCTTAGATTACCAATTAAAACGATATCTCCACCTATAACCTCAACCGATACATAATTCAAAAGATCTTTCGCTTGTTCATTTATTTGTTTAATAATAAACTCTTTGAGTTCAGAACTATTTTTAAAGGCAATAGGTTCGGGAGTTTTCTTAAGCTCATTTTCTTCTTTCATTTTCTTCTTTTTATCTTTTGGATAAACTCTTTCTTGCCAGTATCCTTCGTGAGGTCTTTTACTTGGCATAATATTCACCTCCAAAAATATAAATTAATATTACAATAAATATTTTATGTGATATATAAAAAATGCAAAATACATATCATTCTTATATTTCCCAAATTATAGTTCTTCAAGTGATAAAAAATAGATTTTGATTATATTTTTAAAACAAATATGGAGAATTTAATACTTGACACAGCTTAGAGTCAAAATAAAATAAGTTATTGAAGATAAATAATTAATTTTAATAGAATAAATTTGTGGGCGGGAGTAGCTCAGGGGTAGAGCATTTGCTTCCCAAGCAAAGGGTCGCGGGTTCAAGTCCCGTTTCCCGCTCCAGTTGAATTTTTATATGGCGACATAGCCAAGTGGTAAGGCAAGGGTCTGCAAAACCCTCATACGTCGGTTCGAATCCGACTGTCGCCTTTTTATTAAAAAATAATATTTTATTTAGGGGGTTTTGAGATGAAGAAAAGGTTTGCTGTATTAATATCGGTTCTCCTTGTAATTATGTTTGTTACATTTGTTTATGCTGAACAAAACATAATTATAAAACTTACTGTTGGAAGCAAAGATGCAACTATAAATGATAAACCAGTAACACTTGATGTTCCTCCGGTAATTCAAGATGGCAGAACTTTAGTTCCATTAAGATTTATTAGTGAAGCATTTGGTGCAAAAGTTGATTGGGATGATAAGACTCGCTCTATAACAATAACAATGCCTGATATCGAAAGTCTTCGTAGCGAGATAGAGTCCTTAAATTCGCAAATTGATTCTATCAAGTCTTCTTATGAAGGTAGGATTGCTGAGCTTAGTAAGGAAATAGAAGATAAGAATGTTTTAATATCTCAAAAAGAAGAGGAAATTGCAAAACTAAGAGCTGAGTGCGATGAAAAAATAAAAGCTTTAGAAGAAAAAATTAAAGTACTTGAAGATGAAATCTCTAAACTACAAGAAGAGCTCGCCAAAACAGGTGGTAAAGAGGAAAATTCACCAGTAATTACTTTGGCGAATTTAACTGAAGGGCAGGCAATAACTGAAAAAATAATATTATCAGGTAAAATTGAAGATGAAAATTTTATAACTTTTGTTAGGGTAAAGCTTGGCTCATTAGTGCTTTTTGAAGGTAAGGAAATTGGTGGAGAAATTGATCCTATTAAATTTGTTTCAGGAGAATATCTGCTCTCAATTGAGGCAATAGATAGTTTTGGGAATAAGGGTGAGTACAAAATAACTGTAAATATAAAAAACGATGAAAAAAAAGAACCTGTTAAATTATCGGTGGCAGCAATGGATACGCCAATCTCTCAAACAGAAACAACACCCTATCTTTCTGTACAAATTATTAATAATGGCTCGTCTAATTTAGAAATTCTTAAAATTGATGCTTTTGATAAGCAAGGTAATCCATTTCTAATTCAAGGTGGAATGAATCTTTTTGATCTTTTAAAAATGCAGATAGGTTTTGAACATATTTGGATTCATTCCAAGGATAAAGTTATGCTGCCAGCTGCTATAGATATGCAAAATAGTGGCAAAAAAGCAAAAGAATTATTTAAAGACTGGAAAGTTAAAGTAACTTTTTACGATTCCATAATGGAAAAAGAATTCATAAGAGAAGTTACCTTTAAAAGTTGATATATTTATAGTTGATGCCGGAGTGGCGGAACTGGCAGACGCACGGGACTTAAAATCCCGCGGTGGCAACACCATATCGGTTCAATTCCGATCTCCGGCATTCTAAATTTGATATGGGAAGAAAGCAGTATGATAAAAATCAAAAGAATTAAAATAAGTACTAAATTTATAGTCATCTTAGTATCAGTAATTTTAATAGTCTTATTAGCCATTTTTGGTTTTTTGAGATTTTCTGCACTATCAAAAGAAAAGAAGCAAATACTCAATGATATTGAACATATTTATTACTATTTAAAAACAGAGCCAGCTAATTTAAAATTAATTGGAACCTTACAAAAAGGAGATGGTGTTTCTCTTTCTGCTTGGGAGAACTATCTATCTACTTTTGATAATAAAATTAAGAATATTAATAAAATGATCGAAGATAATAAAAATAAAATTAAGAAATTTAATGAATTTAAAGAAATGGAATGTTTTGATGAGTTAAAACTTGCAGTTGACAAATTATCATCATTTAAAGATGAATCACAAAAAAGAATAGAAGGAATATCTTCATTTTCAGAAGACAAATTAAATAGTATAGAAAAGGACCTCCAGAATAATTTGATCAAAGTAAAAGAAGAAGCGAAAAAATTTGGTTTAGATTTACGATAATTTTAATAAACGTAGTAACAATTTTATAAATTAGGAGGTATCTGCTTAAATGGAAGAGTTAAAGCCGCAGGATCTAAAAAATATTTGTAGTTGTGAAAAGTTTACTTTTTCATCAACAAGTGAAGTTCAACCGTTAATAAATATTGTTGGGCAAGATAGGGCGATTAGAGCTATTGAGACAGGATTAAATACTAAAGCCGATGGATTTAACATTTTTATCACTGGACCTACTGGTACAGGTAGAAATACCACAATAAAAGCTATTCTTGAAGAGAGAGCAAAAAAAGAAGAAATACCAAATGATTGGTGTTATGTGTATAATTTTTCTGATCCAAATAGTCCAAACGCTATTTCTCTAAAACATGGAGAAGGTTCTGCATTTAAAAAAGACATGACTAATTTTATTAACATTGCAAAGGAAAGAATCTCAAAAGCCTTTGAAAGTGAAGAATATGATACTGAAAAAAACAGAATAACAAATTACATAAACGAGAAAAGTATAGCTCTTACTGATGAAATCAACAGAATTGCTAAACAATTAGGTTTTCAGGTTACATATTCACCTGCAGGTGTTTTTACTATTCCAATAGTTGATGGTAAGCCTATTAAACCAGAAGAATATCAGAAATTGCCTGAAGAGAAAAAAATGGAAATTGAGAGAAATAGGCAAATTTTGCAGAATGAAATAAATGCAGCCATAAAAAAAGGTCAGCAATTTGAGAGAGAACTAAGAGAAAAAATAGAAGAACTTGATGAAAAAATAGGCTTATTTGCAATTGAGGGTTTAATTGATGAATTAAAACAGAAGTATTCTCATAATGATGAAATAATAATTTATCTTGATAATGTTAAAAATGACATAATAAATAACATTAATTTCTTTAAAGATTCACAGAAAGTAAAGAGGCCAGCTTCTGTGTTTGATCTTGAATCCCGTTCTTATAATCTTTTTTTTCAAAGATATTCGGTAAATTTAGTTGTTGATAATAGAGAAACTAAAGGTGCTCCTGTAGTTTTTGAGTTAAACCCTACATACTATAACTTGTTTGGTAGCTTGGAGTATAGACAGGAATTTGGTTCTTGGACTACGGATTTAAGTCTCATAAGAGGAGGATCATTCCTTGAGGCAAACGGAGGATATATTGTCCTACAGGTAATGGATGTTCTAAACAATCCTTTTGTTTGGGATACATTAAAGCGAACACTTAAAAGTAAAAAATTGGTTATTGAAAACCTCGAAGAACAAATAAAAATAATTCCAACGGTTTCTATGAAACCAGAACCAATTCCTGTGTCTGTCAAAGTTATTTTAGTAGGTAGCTCGTATGTTTATTCAATTTTATATGATTTTGATGATGATTTTAGAAAACTTTTTAAAATAAGAGCACAGTTCGACTATGAAATGGAAAGAAATGATGAAACAGAAGGTCTGTATGCATCATTCATTTCATCTCGCTGCAGAGAAGCGGGAAAAGGTGTACATTTCAGCAGCGATGGGATAGCTGAAGTTATTGAATATGGTTCAAGATTGGCTGAAGATAAATATAAATTAACTACTCAATTCAGCAATATTGTAGTTGTTGTGAATGAAAGCATACAATGGGCATTAAGTCAAGATAGAAATATTGTAACAAAAGAGGATGTGCGTAGGACTATAGAAGAGAAAAAATATAGATCTAATCTTTTGGAAGAAAAAATCCAAGAAATAATTAAAAACGATCTCGTTCATATTGATGTTTCTGGTAATAAGGTTGGTCAGATCAACGGTCTTTCTGTGTTGAGCACTGGTGAGTATGAATTTGGCAGACCATCTCGTATTACAGCTGTAAGTTCAATTGGTAGAGGAAATATTATAAATATTGAAAAGGAAAGCAAACTTAGTGGTCCTATCTTTGATAAAGGTGTTATGGTTATTTCTTCATATCTTGCAAGTAAATATTGCAACAATAAGCCATTTCCTCTTTCAGTGACAATTTGCTTTGAACAGAGCTATGAAGGTGTGGAAGGCGACAGTGCTTCAGCTGCTGAACTTATAACTATTCTTTCTTCAATAAGCGGAATTCCTATCAGACAAGATTTAGCTATAACAGGTTCAGTAGACCAACATGGAAATATTCAACCAATAGGTGGAGTAAACAATAAAATTGAAGGATTTTTTAACATTTGTAAGGAAAAAGGATTAACAGGTAAACAAGGAGTTGTAATACCTAATCAAAATGTAAGGCACTTAATGCTTAGTGATGAAGTTATAAATGCGGTTAAAGAAGGAAAGTTTCACATTTACTCGATTACAAACATAAATGAAGGATTAGAGGTATTTAGTGGAATGAAAGCTGGAGAATTACAACAAGATGGAACTTATCCTGATGGAACATTTAATAAAATTGTTGATGATAAGTTAATGGATTATATAGAGATTAGTAAAAAATTCTCTAAAGAATCTGAAAGGAAGAATGAAAGTTAACTTTACATATCAACAAACAAAGTTTCTTTTTACTAAGCTTACAGGAAAAAGCACTTAAGTCATAATGCGAGAGGCGGGACTTGAACCCGCATGGTGTGATCCACTGGATCCTAAGTCCAGCGCGTCTGCCAATTCCGCCACCCTCGCATGAATTACTAAACGATTTTGAAAGTTTCTGGAGCGGGAGACGGGACTTGAACCCGCGACATCAACCTTGGCAAGGTTGCGCTCTACCACTGAGCTACTCCCGCTTGTCATCTATGGGTCGTACAGGACTCGAACCTGCAACCGCCTGATTAAGAGTCAGATGCTCTACCAATTGAGCTAACGACCCGTAAACAAAATAAATTATAATAATATTTTCCCAAAAATCTACAAGAGTCCGATGCTCTAAAAAAGGAGTAAAAAAATGGGAAAAAATTGCTGATTTAAAATTATTTAATTCGACTTCAACTAATTGGAAAGTCTATTTAAATGATTTTATTTTATTAAAAAGAATTCAAGACTTAGGAGAAAAACAATAAAAGATTAAATTGTAAATTGTAATATTAATCTATTTTTTTAAAAATATCCTAATTTTGAGACCTCTATACTTCCACAGTGAAGTTCCTGTATTTTGTTCATATAATGGTCAACCTATGTTAAGGAGTAGTTGGAGTCATAGATTAAAGAAATACTGTAAGAAACTAAACTTTAATATAACTCCTTATTCCTTAAGGCATTGCTTCGCTCTCTATTACTTAAGGAATGGTGGAAATGTTTTCACCTTCCAGAGAACAATGGGACACTCTGACCTAAATATGACAAAGAGATATTTAGCTCTAACTCTAACGGACCTTAAAGAGCAACATCAATTAGCTTCACCAGTGAATTTATTTACACAGAAAAGAATAAGAAAGATTTAATATGACTATTTTTCAATTACTGGTCTTTTAAAATATAAATGTAAGTAGTGTTGAGCGTTAAAGACAACTGCTTCAGTATGAGCAACAGCTATTAATTCCCATCCTTCTAACCCTAATTTATTAATTTTGTCATCAAGAGTTTTAATTGAATCCGCTACAACCTGAATTCTTTGATATTCCCATTTTTGCATTCTAATCACCTCCTTGTAATAGTTTTTATTTATTCAGGTGGTTTACATACAGAACAAGGTTTATAACCTTTTTCTTTTGCTTCCTTTAAAGTTATTGCTATCTTACTATTTGAAAGGTATCTGCATCCATCACGATGATATTTTGAACCAGTATTAGTAATATAAACAATAATATCATCTTTACTTGGCTCTTTACCTTTATCTGAAGTCTTATCATTGATATCAATTGTATTTGTATCACCATTCCAAATTACTTCTTTATTTAGTGCTTCCGAAATAACCCTTATTGGCACGAAAGTTCTTCCACTGTAGATAAAGGGTTCTACATCTGGATAAATCCTCTTACCATTAACATTGATTTTTATATCTCTATATTCAACTCGAATTGTTTTGTATCTAATTTCAGCTAAGGAGGAAACTGTGAGACACAGAAGCAAAATTATAATGAAAGAGATAATAATCTTAAGCTTTTGCATAATTATACCTTCTCTCCTTAATTAAAGAATTTTATTATTCGATACTAAAGTTCGTTCCTAATTTCCTCTCATTTCTCCAATTTTTCTATAGATTTTCCTAACTTTAACTTACTTACACAGAAAAGCTTAGTAAATAGAGTAAAGTTATATACTATTCCTAACTTCCTGACTTCTTATATAAATATGTTGAGGTAATATTCATAACTCGAGATTTAAAACTTATTTCTAATACATTTAAAAGATCAAGAAGAAAAGCAATAAAAAGCCTGTAATGGTCATTTTCTTTATATATCTTTATATGTTCATAACGATTCTGAAGGATATCATCGATGCTCATAATATATCCATCTTCTGTAGTATTAAATATTAGGCCTTTTGAAAGAATATAAATCAAATTTGGCCAGTTATAATGCTCACTTTTTCGCAGAAATTTATAATTCTTGACAATATTATCCAAAGAGCATCCATCATACGCAAATATAATTCCAAATGCTTTATCATTAATTTTATATTCAATTCCATTACCTGGAATTGTTTCTGGAAACGCTTCAAAAACTATCTTCTTAAACCTGATTATTTTATCGAGACTATCTTCAAGGTCTTTTTTTCTAAGATATGTCTTTACTTCGATTATTCCATATACTAATTCCACAGGAAAAACGTTATTTTTAATAATAGATGGAAATTTCAGAAACTCATTCTCATAAAGTATTAAATCACATTGGTTAGAAGCATTACCTTTACCATTTATCACTAATCCTTTTCCAATACTACAATTAATTACATTTGCAAGGTTTCTTGCAAGTAAATCTTCTAATTCTTCACCCTTTATTAGATTACTACTTGTGAATTTATTTCGAATCTGGTTAAATTCAATTGATAATTTATCCTTTTCTAATATTAATGGTTCAAATAATGCTATACTTTTCTTACATTTTGCCATTGAACACTCTCTTGAATTTTTTCAAAATATTTCATTAATTATACCACAACTCTTATTTTTTACAGATTCTTTCAAGTGTTACTTAACTCATCTAAAGATTTACAAACCTATTCAAGATAAAATAAATCTTTGTTTTTTTGTCTTTTTCTTTTAATTTACTCTTCAGACAATCTTCATTAGACTTGAATTAAAAAGTCTTCTAATCTCACAACTTCCAAAAAGAAATAATTCTTCTTCTATTATGCTATATTTTTCATTAGAAATAATAACTATTTCCTTCAAATGAGGTAAAATAACAATTCAAAGATTATCTATTTGAGTTTTTCAATAATATTCTTAACAATCCCTATGATTTCCTTGTTCTTTAAGTCTTTTAAAAGATTTTCAAGTGCAGGAATAATTCTTTTATCTCCCTTCTCAATAATTAAATCGCTTACTTTCTTAATAAAACCAAAAGTATAGTTCTCTGGGTATTTTTTAAATATTTCTAACAATTCACTAATTAATGTATCAGTCATTCCTAAATCAATAAGATTTTTGATGTCATATAATGAAAGTTGTTTGCTTGTTTCTAATATATTTTTTTGAATATTTTCATTTTCCTCTTCTGTAAATCTATATCCGCAGTGTTTGCATCTGTTTGCATTAATTTTTACCATTTCTTTACATTCTGGACATTCTTTAAGATTGTCTTCCTTTTCTGTAAAATTGTGTCCACAGTATCTGCAAACATTTGCATTTATATTTATCATTTCCTTACATTCAGGGCATTCCTTCAAATTACTTATTACTTCTTTTACAGGTGAGCCGGCTAAGGCAATTAAAGCAATAATTCCAAAGAAGAATCCTCCTGCAAACCAAGTTCCTGAAGAATATCCTTTCTTAACTGCTAAATTAGAACAAAAAGAACCAAAGATAATCCCGTTTAGTAGAATTAGAAAAATCCAAACCCAAATACTTAACCCAAACATCATACACTCTCCTCATTTATTTTCTGTAATCTGATTTAACATTTAATTCTTCTATTTCTCATAAAACTATTAACCTTTAAACTTATTTAGCTTTTACTGGGTTATATGCACTTTTTTAAATTCTCTTTAGAAAATATAGCTGGTTCAGTTATACCCAACTTCCCGTTTTTTACAACTTAAATACCTGTAAACACTCATAGAAACTTAATAAGTAATATTAAAATATTAATAAATGTAGTCTGTAAATATATTAATAACTATTAATTAAATACTTGCAATAATATTATTAACATGGTATAAAAGTATTATGTTTATTAAAAGATGTTTATCAAAGTTTAGAGATAAAGAATATGAAACATTCTGGATTGTTGAATCATACAGAACTGAATCTGG